>JAIXVG010000213.1 GCA_027483145.1 Planctomyces sp. | reverse complement strand
GAATATTGTTCGCCAGGAATTGTGCGAGATTGAGCTGACTGTTACCGAGCAAGGTAGCAACGAATAACCCGAGTGCCGCTGGCTAAACCGGTTGAGTGCATCTGCCGGGTGTAGCCAAGATTGTTAGACCAAAAATTCGCCCCGCTGACTGGCCTTGCTAGTCAGCGGGGTTTTTTCGTGAAAAGATGTGAGGTTACGAATGCGGGAGTAGTGGCGGTTTCAATAAGTGGGATTGAATCAGGCCGACGAGGTGAAGAAGCGTTTTGCGGCAGTTCGACAGGAAAGATGACGGCATGTTTACCGGGTTGGTTGAAGGTCGCGGACGAGTTATTGATCTCAAGCAAGAGGCCAATGGAGTTTTATTGCGGTTAGCCCCAGAGAAGTCGTTAACCGCGCGGCCAACCGGTCTGGGGGATAGTGTGGCAATCAACGGCTGCTGCTTAACGGTGATTGAAAACACGACCAGCGAAGAGGGAGTTGCAGTCTGGTCGTTTCAGGCTGGTTCGGAGACTCTCTCGCGCACTAACCTTGGCCGACTTGTTGCCGGGTCGGTTGTTAATCTTGAACGTTCGCTGACCCCGGCCTCGCCTCTTGGGGGGCATATCGTGCAAGGGCATGTTGATTGCATCGCCACGCTTCGGCGGATCGCTCTAGAGGGGGAATGGAAGAATATCTGGTTCGAGCTTGATCCCGAGTTTGGGCGGCTTACAGTTCCCAAAGGCTCGATTGCCGTTGATGGGGTCAGCTTGACTGTCGTTGAATCGCACCCGAATCAGTTTAGTGTGGCCCTGATTCCGCACACCCTTTCTATGACGACTTTAGGCCTGCGGGAAGTCGGAGACGTGGTAAATATCGAGATTGATATCTTGGGGAAATATGTCGACAAGTTGTTGTCGGCCCGGCTGGCCCAGTTGGGTGCAGTTGGTGGGAGTTGATTCCGGGTCACCCTGCGGGATTGAGTTGCGTTCGTTTGAAGACGTTTTGTTGAGGTCATCGGCAGAGCCTGTGGCCCCTTGCTAGCAAGACTGGATGTCGTGGTGAACCCAGAGGTGATTGTTGTTGGTGGTGGGCTTGCTGGGATTGCGGCTGCTTATCGACTGGGATCAGCAGGCAAGCGGGTGCTGCTGATCGAGTCTCGTCCACGACTGGGTGGACGGGCCAGTTCGTTTCATGACCTCGCAACCGACAGCGAAGTTGATAACTGCCAGCATGTAGCCATGGGGTGCTGCACGGCTTTTCTAGAGCTGTGTCGCGACTTGGGGATTGCTCAAGAGTTTGTCCCTGCCAAGGAGCTTTACTTCGTTGGGCCTGACGGCCGAGTGAACCGGTTTCGTGCGTCTGGATTGCCAGCCCCGTTTCATTTGGCATGGAGTTTCTGGCGGCTGAGTTACTTCAGCGTGGGGGAGAAGCTGTCGCTGGCGCGGGGATTAGCGGCTTTGGTCAAGCTGACCCCAAAGGCTGCAGCACGGTTTTCGCATTTCGAAGCATGGTTAGTTGAACATAAGCAATCGGCTCGGCTCAAGCAGTTGTTCTGGCATACGGTTTGTGTGAGTGCGTTAAGCGAAACGCTCGACCGGATCGACGTGATGGCGGCCCGCAAGGTGTTCGTCGACGGCTTTGTTGCTCATCGCGACGCTTGGCGTGTGCTGATTCCGCGAGTGCCGTTTGATGTTCTGTATGCTGGCCCCGTCAAAGCCGCGCTAGGCAGGGTGGGTGTTGAAGTTCGAACCGGCGTCGCCCTCGAGAAGCTGGCGTCAGATAGAGAGAAGGTGACGTCGCTGCAGTTGCGAGGTGGGGGGACGTTAGCAGCCGATCAGTACGTCGTAGCTGTTCCATTCCATCGGCTGATATCGCTATTGCCCGATGAGCTGGCCCAGCATCCAAATGTGGCTTCCATTGGCCAATTGGAAGTGGCACCGATATCGAGTATTCACCTGTGGGTTGATCGAGAGCTAACAACGCTGCCGCACGCTGTATTTGTGGAAGGAATCGTCCAATGGGTTTTCAACCGAACGGTACTTGATGGCCAGAGTGACCAGACCACCAAGGGCTTTTATTATCAGGTTGTGGTGAGTGCCAGTCGCAATCTGGCTGGGCTATCGCAGGGGGAGATCGCAACTCGGGTACTAAAGGAGTTAGCGATTGCGTTTCCGGCCGCGAAGGATTGCCGAATTGTTCATTCGCGGCAAGTGACCGAGCATCGCGCGGTCTTTGCACCGCTGCCAGGCCACGAGGTTTTGCGACCGACGCAGCAATCTCCGATTGCAAACCTGCAGTGGGCTGGCGATTGGACGCAAACGGGCTGGCCCGCCACGATGGAAGGGGCAGTCCGTAGTGGCGCGCTGGCGGCCAACAATGTGCTGGGTCGGTTGGGGGAAGAGCCGCGGCCAATTGCCCCGCCGCTGCCAGTTGCGTGGGCATCCCGGATGTTGTTTGGCCTCTGAAATTGGGTGAGAATCGGCTAAAGTCGGCCGAACGGTTCGCGGATGTTCGCGATAGCCCTGATTATTCATTGCGGGTACGACCGGAGACCGGTACACGGCGCACTCACCAGCCGATTGTCGAATACGTTGATCAGCCGGAACGCGCTAGCGTCCAGTTGCATTTGTTGAACTGGAACCGGACGCTAGCGCGTTCCGGCTGATTTCGAGAGAACGACCTCGGGTTGCGTGATTCGCTCTCGATGAAAACATAGTGTGTTACTGGCAGTTGTTATGTTGGTCCATGATCATGCGAGGCTTGTCTCGGATTTCTCTAATCCGGTGAACAATTCTGGATGGAGTCACAGGCCGATTGTGCATCGCTGTTGTGCGACAAGGATGAGGCGTTTGGCATTGACCGGATGCAAGAGGGCAAGGGATGGCCAATACGCCAGTCTATCTCGGGATTGATCCTGGCCTGAACCGCACAGGCTATGCGGTGATTGGCGTCGGCGCGACCGGTCCGCGCCTTGTTGAAGCCGGGGTCATTGCTTCAACCAAGGGGGACTCGTTAGCAGAACGTGTTCATGAGATTGGGAGTGGGGTGAAAGAGGTGTTGGCCGAGTTCCAACCCCAATCGGTTGCGATCGAGCAAGTCTTCTCGCATGCCCAATACCCCAAAACAGCCGTGTTGATGGCTCATGCACGCGGTGCGATTTTGTATTCGATCCAGGAATCAAAAATTCCCGCCGTTCACTACTCTGCGACGCAGATTAAGCGGCTACTGACGGGTAGCGGGCGGGCAGGTAAGGAGCAGATTCAACTGGCGATTCAGCAGGCGTTTCATTTACCAGCACCGCTTGAACCAAACGATGTAGCCGATGCCGCAGCAATCGCACTGTGTCACTTCCACTTATCACGGCGCGAAGCGAACTGGCAGATCGACTAGACGTTGTTTCAAAACCGGGTTGGTGGCAGGATTCCCT
>JAIXVG010000034.1 GCA_027483145.1 Planctomyces sp. | reverse complement strand
GCCGCCCACCCGGATCTTTACTCGTGCACAAATAGCCCGGTGGCTTATTCAGCACGAAGTGCAGCTTGGGGGACGCCTTCAGCTTCTCGCCGTCGACCGTTACTTTCTGTCGGCTCAGATCAACCTTGACCCCCAGGTCGGTCACCACTTTGCCATCAATCGTCACCCGGCCAGTGGTGATATACTCTTCGCAATGCCGCCGACTCCCCAGGCCACTTGCAGCCAGCACCTTTTGCAGCCGTTCCCCACCGCTACCAGTTACGTCACCCTCGGTATCGTCGTCGGAGGGGTCAAACAGGGGCTGACGTTTCATGGAACAAGGCTTTCGGCTGATTGGCTCGGACAAACTATCCCCAAAGGATAACGTCTCGCAGCCGATTCGACAGCCAATGCACTCACCAAACATCAAACAGCGCGTCGCACGCTTTCGCTCCGCCAAAATTGAATCTCGGTGTGCGACTTGCTCTGCACGTGCGATGTAAACCGGTTATCAATATGAGGTTTCGGTCATAGGACCAATAGCACCCAACCCAGATTCGTCAGCCTGACACACCAATAGCCACTTTTTCCAGATCTCCAATCGCCTTCCCGTAGTCGGTCTCATCAAACACCGAACTTCCTGCGACAAACAGCCTTGCCCCAGCCGCATACGATTCGCCGATCGTCTTAAGTCCAATTCCCCCATCAATCGACAGAATTGTCTCTGGCGACACCTGTGCCTTTAGTTCGCGCAGCTTCACCAGCACTTCTGGAATAAAATTCTGCCCCCCAAAGCCTGGCTGCACACTCATTGTCAAAACGAGGTCGCACTCAGCCAGGTAGGGAGTTAGCGCTGATACCGGCGTCTTCGGATTAAACGTCAGGCCAGCTAGTAACCCAGCCGACCGAATCCGCTTCAAAACCGCCGATGGATCGGGCACCGCTTCAATATGAACCGTAATCGCATCACAGCCCGCAGCGATGTAGTCATCGAGGTACCGTTCAGGCTCACTCATCATCAGGTGGGCATCAAAAAACATGTCGGTTAACGGCCGTGTCGCGGCAATCACCATCGCCCCGTAAGACAGGTTTGGAACGAAGTGTCCATCCATCACATCCCAGTGCAACACTTCTGCCTTTGCACGGGCCAGTGCAGCGATCTCCGTCTTGAGATCCCCAAAATCACACTTGAGCATCGATGGCGCAATGACCGGCTGATTCATCTCACGCCGACCAGGATACGGACGCACTTTCATCAGATTGCCCCATTCTCAGAACCACAACTCAAAACGACAGCCGACCAAACGATCCCACTCACCACCCAAAACAATTACGCAACACTCCACCGAGCCGACGATGCCACTCGTCGGGTTCCTCACTTCGAACTCCATTAGCTCACCACCCCAGCCACCTTGTCGGGTGGCCGGGCTGCGAAGCAGCAAGATGCCGCGCCATCACCTTGCTCAATCAACATGCCCCCCAAATCTGAGGCAGCACTCCTTCAACCCGCACTTAGCACTTCCACCAGCAATCTCAACACAAAAAACCGGCCCGGCATCCCAATCTGCCGGGCCGGTTTCTGAAACGAGAAAAAAGTTTCACTCGTCTTACTTTTCGAAATCACCAGGCAACACTCATCGGCCCGGTCATTTCCAACTTCAGCCAGACTACATCTTGGCGACCTTCGCAATCAGGTCAGCTGTTCGGTTCGAGTAACCAAACTCGTTATCGTACCAGCTCAGCACCTTGATCATGCGACCGCCGATGACCATCGTCCATGGAGCATCAAAGATGCTGCTATGACTATTCCCGATGATGTCACTCGAAACAATCGGATCAACGTTGTATTCCAGAATTCCCTTCATCGGGCCTTCCGAAGCAGCCTTCATTGCCGCGTTGATCTGATCAACGGTCACGTCTTTGCCCAGCTCGCACACCAGGTCGGTAATACTGCCGCACGGTACTGGAACTCGCAGCGAAATCCCGGTCAGCTTTCCATTCAATTCGGGTAGCACTTCACCCACAGCCTTCGCTGCACCGGTAGAGGTAGGGATGATGTTGACTGCAGCCGCGCGAGCGCGGTGCATGTTGTCGTGCAACTGATCTGCGGTCCGCTGATCGTTCGTGTAGGCGTGGCACGTGGTCATCAGACCCCGCACAATCCCAAAGTTCTCGTGCAGCACTTTAGCCATCGGAGCCAGGCAGTTCGTCGTGCAACTGGCGTTAGAAATGCAATGGTGCTCTGGCTTCAGTTGGTCATCGTTGACCCCCATCACCACCGTCAGGTCCGGCTTGTCCTTCGCAGGTGCTGACAAAATCACCTTCCGTGCGCCCGCTTCCAGGTGGCTGTCGTAACCTGGCTTGCCATCTTTGGCTCGCCCGGTGAAGAAGCCGGTCGACTCAAGCGCCACTTCGACGCCCATCGACTTCCAGGGAAGTACACGTGGATCACGTTCAGCAACAACCTTCACCTTCTTACCATTGACAATCAGGCTGTCCCCTTCATCGGAAACCGTCCCGGGAAAACGACCTTGCACGCTGTCATACTTGAGCAGCATTGCCAGGGCGTGTGGGTTACCCAAATCGTTAATGGCAACAATCTCAAATTCTTCGGGCCGTGCAGCCATCGCTCGGAAACTGATACGACCAATTCGACCAAAACCGTTAATCGCAACCCGAACAGGTGCCACTGGATACCTCACTCACAAAGAACTGGGAGCCCAAAACAACGCTTTACAGCACAACATGTGGCAATGACTTCACAATATGAAAAGTCACCACAACACACGACACAAACCAAATACATCGGCCATTACCGATCCGTCCGCGTAGCCGCCCGATCGAAGCGCAACCACCTCTCGCGATTTTAGATACGTCTAACGACCGATACAAGCAACGAGCGAGGCCCCGCCCTCTCAACCCTCACTCCAGCCTGTCCTTTCCATCCCGAAAAGACCGCCGAAAAACCTCTCTTCATTCAATCCGTCATGCTCTTTCCAGCCTTTCCGTTGACGATTTGCCCCTCCACTCTGCCTAATAGTGGAGTAAGCCGCCCTCTCTGGTACGCTCGAGACAGTAGGCTTGACCACATCGCCGGGGCACAACATCAACTGTTTAGCTCGCTGCCCGGCATACTCGACGTAAAGGTCTTTTGTGCAAAAAGTTGCAGTGATTGGACTTGGCCGGTTCGGCATGGCACTTACCCGGCAACTTGTCGCCAGTCGTGTTCAGGTGATCGCCATCGACTCCGACCCGGAACTGGTCGATGTTGCCAAAGAGCTTGTTGATGTCGCCGTCGAGCTCGACTCCACTGACGAACGGGCACTGCGCAGCCAGGGAATTGATAAGGTCGATGCCCTCGTCGTTGCGATCGGCGAGAACTTTGAAGCCGCCCTCCTGACGGCCGTCATCGCCAAGAAAATGGAAATCCCCAACATCATTTGCCGGGCAACCACGTCATTTCACGCCCAGATTTTTCGCCAGATCGGTGCCGACGATGTCATTCAACCAGAGGAAGAAACAGGCCGCGAACTCGGCCGACGCCTTTCGAACCCCATCCTCGAAGACCTTATCGACCTGGGCGAGGGGTTCGCTCTCATCGAGATGCACGCCCCGGTCGCCTTTCGGCACAAGACACTTCGCGAACTTAACCTTCGTGCCAAGTTCGGTGTCAATCTGGTCGCCATTCGCAGACCAACTGGCAACACCGACGCGACCTCCGGCGAACCAGAGCGCCGCGTCATCGGCGTCCCTCAGCCAGACGAAGTCATTCACCCCAATGACGTCCTCATGGTGATCGGCTCAAACGCCGACCTCGCCAAGCTCCCACGCGAATAGGCATTCAGCCAGCGCCGTGTCACACCGCCACAGCTTCCTTAGGGATTAACTTTCCACCACTAATCTCATCCCATTTTGGAAACCGCATCGCTAGCTTTTGGCTATGTGTCACACAAATCAGCATCAGTTGAAACTCAGCGACTAACTCCAGCAGCAAGTCCCCTACTCGATCAGCAGACGCCTGATCCAGGTTCCCCGTTGGCTCATCTGCCAATAGAAGCCCCGGGCGGTTAATCAGCGCCCGGCAAACCGCCACCCTTTGCCGTTCCCCACCCGATAGCTCGGCCGGCCGATGCTTCAGCCGATGCCCTAATTGCACACGATCTAACAACCGCCTTGCGAACTCCTGGTTTGCTGCTGTGACCCCATCTTTGGGTAATGTTGGCAGCAGCACATTCTCGAGTACCGAGCACTGCGGCAGCAGGTGATGATCCTGAAACACGAACCCAATCTGCTCATTGCGAAACTGCGCCCGCTCGCGTAGCGACATGCGGTGTGGCTCTTTCCCAAACAGGGTCACCTTCCCCGATGTTGGCTCATCAAGCACCCCAATAATGTACAGCAGCGTGCTCTTCCCAGTTCCCGATGGACCGGTGATCGCCATCGCTTCTCCCCGCATCAGCGCGAGCTGCGCATCTTCCAGCACTACGACCGGTTCGGCTCCCCCGTTGAACACCTTCGTCACATGCTGCACCGCCAAGTCATGATGCACTGGCAGTTCGTGCGACATCGCCACATCTCGAATTACGGGCTGATTCAAGCGATTCCTTTTTCCAGACAACAACAATCAAGCTTTTCCGGACAATTAGTTCGTCGTATCGGGCTTCGCCACTCCCCCCGGCGACTTAAGTTTCTCAATCGTCGTTCGCAACTGCTCTTCCAGCGATGACGAGAACCCCACAAACACCTTAGCCACTTTCCCGTCTGGTCCCACCACCACCGTATGCGGAATTGACGACGCCCCATACTTCTCGGCAATCAGGCCTTCCCGGTCAAGTGCCACCGTGGCCGTAATCCCTAACCGCTTAACGACAGTTTCAATTCGTTGAGGCGCTTCCTGCAGGTTGACCGCCACCATCCGCACGCCACTTCCTGCGTCTGTTGTCACCTTTTCAACGACCGGCATCGAGCGCAGGCAAGGACCGCACCAACTCGCCCAAAAGTCGAGCACAACCACTTCCCCCGCACAGCTCGATAGCTTGAACGTCCCCCCCGCCAACAGGTCCAAAGTAAAGTCAGGCGCCGGCTTTCCAACTAGTGGAGATTCACTCCCTTCTTCCCCACCCGACATCTCGCTGTCGTCCAGCGGATCGGGGGCCGTCGAAAGCTTCCAGCTATGAAACGGCAAGCTCTGCAATTCCGACTCGATCGTCTTCCCAAACACGACTCGATCAATGTCCATTAAATCAACTCGACAGACCCCCAGCACATCATTCGCTCCCACTAGCGTCTTCATGTCGCAGGTTTCTGCCGCAAACGTAATCCGCCCGCCATCACTCTTGACTGCCTGCACTCGCCTCGCCAATTCACCCTTCGCAAGTTCGTTCGTTCCGGGCACCTCCACCTTGACCATTTCTGTCGGAGCAGCATCAGACCCTCGTCCCGCGTCACTCTCTTCCTCCTGCTGAGCCTCTTTCTCCTTCGCCCCATCCTTGGAGCTTGTTTCCGCTTTACCACTGGAACTCGGCAGCATTTCGTCTTCGTGTAACCAGATAATCCGCGAAACCTTCTTTAGCTCGACTGCTCGCGTATCGAGAGCCATTTCAATCTGCAACTTCTCATCCGCCAGCGACACCAGCCTGCCACGCAGATAATCACCAGCGTGAGATCGCACTAAATGCGTGGGCGGATTGTTCTTCTTGATTCGCGGCAGCATTAGCAGTCGCGAGCGCTTGGTCTTCGCGATCGCCAGCGGCTTCGCATTCGGTGCAATCTCAACCACCTTAATTCGCTCATTTGGAATGAGTGTCGCGCTTGTCACCGGCGACGCAATGACCGCCCCCTTCGCGTTCAGCTCTTTCACGTCACATGGAATCACATCACCCGATCGCAGGTGAAGCAAATGTCGCATTCCCTCTTTTTTCGAGTTGGGGCTTTTCGGAGTCACCGGCCGCGTGAACATGCGGAAGATATTCTCCACCACTCCGCCGGGTGGCTGTTGTTGATCAATCGCAGCCTGCCGTGCCAAATCCTCAGCCGTCGGCTTGGGTGGCGGTTCGCGATAAACTAGCGTCCCACTTTGCCCCGGCTTAATCGCAACCGCACCATGGGCCAAGCTGGCTTGCCACATCAGCCAACCCTGGCTTGCGTCATTCGGCACCAGCTTCCCCTTCAGCGACAATCCGTCGAGGTTAAGCGTTCCCATCCGTCCTCCACTCTCTTCCTCCTTAGCCCCCTCTGGCTCCGTTGTTGCCGCAGTCCCTTCCGCCGATGTATCGCTGGTCCCCTCACTTTTCTCGGTCCAGCCCAGCGTCATCAACTGGGAAAAGTTGCAAGCGGCCGGTTCGATAAGGACCGGGTTCGAGACGGTCACCTCCGTCTCGCTCACTCCAGTCAATGTCCCATGCAGTCGCGAACCATCTCCAAACGCAGCGACCATACTCCCCGGTTCACCCGAGTCGCCAGACCCTGTAGAGACCAATTCCTGTACCTCACTTAGCGGAACGCGCCTCTTTGTTGCAGCAGTCGGCCCTTGGTCGTCAGGTACAGTCCCTTCAGTGGTTTGCTCTGCTGCCGCAACCGGTTCCAACACCAGTTCTTGTGTCGACTCTTCGAAAGTCACCCCCGCCACTGGCACCGATTCTCCAGAACCAAGCCTCAAAATCGTGGCCGTTGTTGTCGAACCGGCTGACTGCGGCACAACCCCATCCCAGCGACCGACCGCCAACATCACCAGTTCCACGACATCACCATGATTGGTCAGTGTAAACCACTCACCATGTTTGCTGGCTGGTGGCTTGGGCTTAGCCTCCCCTTTGCGGTCCGCAAAAATCGGCTTGATATCGCCACCAATCGCCGCTGCTGTTCTTTTTTGGGTCTCATCACTCGCTGCGGGAAGAGTCAACTGAGCCAATTGCTCGCCATCAGTCGAAAGGACCGTAATCTGCTCAGCCTTCTGATCGAGAAACAGTTTCAGTCGAATCTGCCCATCTTTGGGCAAACCGCGCTTCACCACTTTGACTTCTGCCTTCCCGACTAGCTCGCGCAGCAAAACCAGGTCATTTTTCCAGACCTCCAGTCGAAACGCTCTGGTTCCCAACTTGTCTTTCTGAGTTGCACCCAGTCCAACCGCGAACCGCGCTTCCCCTTTCCACGCCAGTTCCAGTTCCACCATCGCCAGCTCTGGAATGCCGATGTTCCGCGTCACCGACGTTTCAGGTTGACTGCTCACCAGCCCACCTGCCGGTGAACTATTCCAGGCAAACGTGGGGCCTGTGATCTCCCATGATTCCGGTCCCCCCGGCCCGCGAAATAATAAGCTTCGCCCCCCACCCGAAAACGTCAGTCGCCGCACCTGACGCGGATGAAGATGCAGCCGCCCCGCAATCTGCGTCTCAATCACCAGCCGATCGGGAGTGAGCGATACCAGTTCTCCCTGCAAATAGTCCCCTCGATTCAGGTCGAGGTTCACATGCAGCGGCGATCCTTCTGTTGTTTTGCTGGCGCCACTTCCCTTGGGAACTGCAAAGCGAATCGTTTTCACGCTCGTTTGTGGAAACGCAAGCGGCGTTTCAAACGGCTGCGCCTCCCACATCACCTTCGCATCACGCGCAGCAGGTTTCAGGACCCCGCGTGCATAGTCCCCATTAGTCAGTTGAATGACCCCCGCCCCCGGAACAGTTGGCTCAGGAAGCGTCATCGCCGCCGGGGTGGCAGTCTCTTGCGTCGTCACCGGCAGGGCCGCTGAGGGCTTCACTCCCAAAATCTCTTGTTCCTCGGCCTGCACCCCCTCGCCCAGCCATATCCCCGCTGCCGCAATGCACACCACCACCCACCAGCGGATAAGCGATAAGGCCTTCGGCCTGTCCCTTTCAGGCGATAGAAATCGACTATCAAGGCAACGTCGTTTAATCACAACTGGCTCTTTCAACTAATCACCCTTTCGAGCCGACGATGCCAATCGTCGGGTTCTTCGAATTCGAGCCTGTGAATCCCTAACGCAAGTTCGCAGTCTTGTAGGGCAGGCTCCCGCCTGCCGTAAAATCAATTCGTCACGCGAAGACAGTCTTAAGTCCCCGCCAGAGATCGGCAGGCGGGAGCCTGCCATACAAAACGCTTCGTGTGCCACTGGCTCCGCCAGTGCGAAGTAAACTGACCCTCAAATTACTGTTGGCGTCATAAAACCAATAGCGCCCAACCCGAATGTTTAAGCCGGAAAACCACTCTATTCATCGCTCATAAATTGGCAGAAACCGATAGTTAAGCGCCAGTCCTAACAGCGACATCGATGTCCCCAGGGCCGGCCCAAAACTCCCCGGAAAACTTCCATCAGCCGCCTGCTTGAGTTTCAACTGCCGCACCAGCAACTGGTTCCATTTCTCCCACACCACCAGATCACCCTGAAAGAGCGCCTGGGCTTCATAGTAAGTCGTGTACTCGGCGTAGTGGTCATTCCCACTTTGTTCAATTCGTTCCGAGATATGCTGCAGCGTCTGCTTGAACTGGGGTAAATCTTTGCGACGGGCAATCGCATACACGAGCGTCGCAATGGACGAACGGGCCACCGATTCCCCAAAGCTCCCTACTCCCGAGTACCCCACCATCCCCGTTTCACTGGTCATTGACACAAAGTATTTGACAGCCTTATCGATCACCGCATCGGGAACTTCAATCCCCGCATTGCGCGCTGCCAGTAATCCCACCAGCACCGCTCCGCTGACTGACGTATCAGCACTGGTATCTGCCGGCGAGTATCGCCAGGCACTCGATGGATTCGATTTCTGCGACGTAATCGCCGCTCTCACCGCCAGTTCCAGCGCCTGGCCGATCGTCCGCCGTTTGCTTTGGCCACCCCCACCCGCTGGTTCTGTCACCCCAACCCACAGCGTGCTATCGTCGACCGCCCCATAGGCCTCTGCCAGCGCCAGCATGGCAAACCCGTGGTGGTACATGCTGTTCCCCAGATAGCCCGTCTCGGCATTCTGGTCCTGAATAATTTTTCGCACCGCCTTGCGGACAACGTTGCTGTAAACTCCAAAATTCGGGTCTTCCCCCGAAGCCAGAAAAACCATCATGCATAGGCCCGTCACCCCCGGCCCCTGGTCTCCCCCTTGCCAGTCCCCTGCTTCAGTCTGATGCGTGGCCAGGTATCCCAGCCCCTTGTCGTACATCTCGCGTATATCGCGCGGAACAGCCTCTCCAATTCGAATGGGCGAAAACTGGGCTTCAGCCGGTTGCCCAATCAGCAGCTCTAGCATCACTGCGAGACTAAGTGCCAGCCTAAATCCAAAGTGCATTGCGGGTTTTCCGTGCTCGAAGCCGCTTTGCCTGTCGGTAGCGTGACGACGCTCCAGAGAAGATGCGGAGATGCTTAAGTTTTCATCAGTCAACAATTTGCACATCTTCGTCCCCCTCCATCTCGCCGCCGAATACAATGCCACGATAGTTATTCAGGTAATTCTTGAGCTTTTCGAATTGCTCCGGCGGAAAAGCCGATTGGCTTTCTCCAATCGATTGACTAAGGACCCGCAGCATGACCGACTGCATCTGGTAGGTCTGACTCGGAATCGACGGAGGAACATTCTCTTCGAGAATCGCGGTAATTTGTTCCCGCTGGGCATGAGTCATTGGATGTGCTTGTTCCAGCGTGATAATCGCTCCCGGGACATTGGCCTTCCACCGGAACGCGCGACGCTCAGCCTCCAGAACCCCAAGTCGATCAAATTGATCAGCGGTCAGCGTCATCCGCAGGGTTCGATTAAATAGCGATCGCGAAGAAAACATCCCCCTCTGTACCTGCATCTGGAAGGGCTGCGCCTTCTGCCAGAACTGATTGAAGAACTCTTGCGCCTTAGCCGGGTCGGCCTTTCGATTCGCCATAAACGACAACCTCAGCGGCTCCACTTTGGCCAAAAATCGTTGCGTATCCCCGGCGCTCGCCAGCTCGAGTGCTCCTCGCTGATCGGAAGTTAAAGGACTGACCGACTCGATCTCTGCCAGCCTCATCTCCAGCTCAGCCTGAATTCGATCCAGAAAGATTTGCCTGTTTTGGGACTGCAGCACCACCTGGTCGAAGTAACTTTCATCAACATTCTGAAACCAGTTGTTCCCATTGTTGTTCTGAATCACAACCGTCAGCTCGGCCTCAAAATCGTCTCCTGTGTCCCCACTCGCTAATTGGCCCACCAGCGGAATCACCATCGCCATAACGACCGCAGGGATCGCAGCGCAAAAGCGAACCGCATTCAAAACAAATATGACGCAGCTCACGGGCAAGGCCACCACTCGCGAAACCCGCCGTCCCAGCGTTTGCTGAGTCCAGCTTTTGCCAATCGCCAGTTTCATCATGCACCTTTTCACACCAACACCAGTTTGGCTTCTACGGGATCGACCTAAACCGATTCCGGCTGTTCCACGTCCCGTTACTCCAACACTCCATCCAGGAGGTTCACTGATGAATCGTTCCCTGGTTCACCCCCATTCGCTTCGCCATCCCACCAGATGTCAGGCTGCATCACTTCGCCGTTATTCATTTGCCAGCCAAAGTCGCCGATCGAAATTTTTTGCAGGCTTTGCCAGATCTTTTTTTGTTGATCGCTTAAATGCTTCGTAATGAGAGTTTCGTTTTGAATCTGAGGGACATATTGCCCGCCATAGAACCGGAGGTTAGACCAATAGATGTACTCAGTTTTCCAATTGGCAATCATCTCCGCTTCGATCTTCGTCCGCTGCTCGGCCGTTAGCAGCAACTGCTGGTCAATTGAGCTGAGCCCAATCAGCCGGGCAGCCTTCACTTCATAGTTTCGTTTCTCGTCAATCTCTTTCAGTGCCTGGGCTGCCATCTCTGGGGGTAAATGAGTCGTCAGCGACTCTTTGACCTTGCTCCAGAAAATGGCCTGCGAGTCCTGCAATTGCCGCACCATACCATTGTTTTGGTCGGTCAGTTGCTTCGCATACAGCCGCAAGGCGGCGTCAGCATCTTTCTTCACCTTGGGCCGCGCTTCGGCCGGCATATCTGCAATCTGTTTCAAAAATCGTAACTGGTGCATAAAAAACGGCTGCAGTTGCTGCACCATCGGATCGGGGTTGTTTTGGTCAATTACCACCTGACCGTCCACTTGTGCCTCCATTACCGCCGCTTTGACATCGACCTCGGCACCAAGTGTCTCCGTCAGCCCATCCAATAGCCCATCAACGACCCCCACCGGTTCAGCCTTCTTCACTTCTTCCGGTTTCGCTGCATCGGCCACCGGCAGCGGCTGTTCGGCAACCGGGTCGGCGGCTGGTAGACTGGCAGCCGACAGGGCTGCGATCCCGAGCAGCGTGAGAATGCCAGCGAATCTGGGCCGCCGCACGTGGCTTAGCAAATTCGACCCGCGTGTTACGCTCATGGCGTCCCTCGTAGTTCTTCGAGGCGGTTGAAGTATTCGTCGAGGCCGGCGCGGAACTCTTCGGGGAGGCTGTTGGGTTGTTCGCCGGTCGACTGGGCAATCCCGCGGTCCTCGCGGACTTCGTTTTCATTGATGCCGCTACCCAACAGGGCAAGGGCCGCCTGGGTGGTGTCTCCGCCGCCACCACCACCGGGGTTGCTGCCACCACGGCCGCCGCGGCTTTTGGGGTTGATCTTTTTGGAACTGAGCAAGAGCTCAATCGCTTCGGTTTCTGCTGCAATGGCGGTTGGGCCGGTCTCGGGAGTGGCCAGGATATCACGGGCCTCCTGCATGACGGTTTCGACCTTCCCCATCAGGTTAATTTCGTAGGCGAAGTCGGCTTCGCCATCGGGGATCTCGCGAATGCGAACTGCGAGCGCCGCAGTCCGGACGGCCAAGGCTTCCTGAGTTTGTGACTGAGCGGTTGCTTGCTCCTGATAGACGTTCGGCTCAAGGCCGCGGCGGGCCTGCTGAGTGACGCGTGTCTCTTCGCGCAGGTTCATTTCGGCCTCCAGAATTCGCATTGCCTCCAGAACGATGGACGGAGGTAAGCTTCCTTTGCTTTTGCAGCCATTGCACTTACCGGCACAGGCCGGGTCGACCAGATTGTCTGCCCAGCGATCGAATGTATCGGCCCAGTACTCGGCCTGGGCGACTGAAAGGCCAGTCTCGGTTGGGACATCGGTACTGAGGCGAGTGAGGCTGCCGATCGGGTCTTCGACCCGCATCTCATCGAGCACGACCTTAAACCGTTGGAACTGCCGCCGCTCGAAGTAGGCAGACATGTCGTCCATAATGTTCGAGAGCGTGGTGCTGGCCTTCGACTCGGCTGTCGACAACTCGGCCAGCTTTCCTTTGGCTTCGGCAGGGACCGATTTCCCCGAACCGAAGGCGACATCAACCAACTTAATCAGTTGCGATGCAACCGTCAGTTGTTGCCGCGAAGCCCCCTTCAGGCGTTTGACCAGGGTACTGCCTTCGAGGTTAGCGAGAACCTTATTGAGTTCATCTGAAATCTTGTCGAACTCGGCCAGCAGGTCTTGCTGCAGTTGAACAGCCTCGTCGAGAGATTCGGCGGGAGGTGCATTCTTGTTGGATGCTCCCCCTTTCTTGGGGGCACCGACGACGGTGGTTTTAGGAAGTCGTAAGCCGCCGCTGGCTGGTTTTGATTCTTTGGGTGGGTCTTGGGAAGTGTTGTCGCCCGGTGGTCGTTGAGACGATTCGCGGTCGGCAATGCCGGGCTTGGGTGGTGCGGAGTTCGGCTTCTGTTCGCCCGGTTTATCGCTTGATGCGCGCATATCGAGAACCCGTCCGGCGGACGGAGCGGACTTCTGGCCCAACGACTGACTGGGGAGGGGGGCCTGAGCCGACTGCTTCAGCATATCGGCGACGCTGGGCATCCGGTTGCCAGCGATATCCTTCAGAATGAGGAGCATCTCGGCCCATTTCTCTAAGTGGCCGACACCAAACTCAGGGTTTCGCATGGCTTGGCGGACCAAGTCTTCACCGGAGCCGACGAGTGAAGTGAGCCGACGTCCATTGGCCCGTTCGGCATTGGATTGGGTTTCCAGGCGCTTGCGAATTTCGGGGGTATCGAGTTCTTCGGGCGACAAGAGCCGCAGCTCTTGATTGGTCGCATGGAGTTGCTGCTCTCGATCGCGGACTTCGAGGGCCAGGCGATGCCATTTGGCGAGCTGCTCGGTCAACCAGATCGCGTGATCTTCGGGGCTGAGGATATGCAGAACATAAGCGGGCGAGATGACGCGCGACCGGCCGGGGAAGTAGTCTTCGGCATACAGCCTGACTTCCACCGATTGGGGTTCGATCCCGAGCGATTTGGCAGAGAATGTCCCGGATGCGGCGAGTGAATCTTGCTCAGGTCCGCCGGGGGAGAGGAGCCGATCTCCACTGGCGGGGTTTTCGGGGCGTCGGCTGGCATCGGCGTCGGGGAGACCGGTCCAGGTGATGCCGATTTGTTTCACACCAAAGTCGTCCTGGGCATGAACTTTAAAGTTAATCACCTCATCGACGAGGATCACCTTTTGGCGGGGGAGGCCTTCACAGGAGAGGATTGGTCCTTCGTCTTCTCGCGCGGTGAGTGATACCGAAAGAGGCTCTTTGGCTGACAAGTTGAACTTGTCGTTCCAGGAGAGGGTCAACTTGCGGGACTCGTCAATCTTGATGGGTGAGGTAGTTAGCTCGGGGCCGGTGACGGAGACGGGCTGGGCATCGAGCGTTGCGGTTGCAAGGTCGCGGTTTGCTGACGCAACCAGTGTGACCTGGCTCCCTTTGACGGAGGCGAGCTGGCCGCCGCGCAAGTCTTTTTTGAGTGGTGCGGTTCGCTTGAGGTACTCGGGAAGTTCGATCAGGGCGGTGATCGAGACGAGGTCAGGGCGGTGCATGGGGGCGATAGCGATTCGCTGCTGAGCATCACCGACAGAAACATCGAGACCGGCCTTGGTGATCTGGCCGGGGATTTCGAATTCGTACTTGTCGCCCTCTAAAGGGGCCTTAAGAGGTAGCTGTTGGCCGATGGTAAGCTTACCGGCTGCGGGCTTCCATTGGCTGTCGGGATTGAGTGAAACAAGGATGGTGGCTGGCTCGCCGTGGGGGACGACCACCTCTGCTGGAAGTGGTTTCAGGTCGGCAAAGGTGTAGCGATCGACATTGCTCCAGGGGAAGAAAAACCGAAGGGAAGCATTCATCGCCGCGCGAGGAACCGACAGCCCAACTGCAGCGGTGACGGCCAGGGCGACGGCTGCGGTCGTGAGCCATTGACGGTGCCTGGGGGTAGGGACGGCGCCGGAGAAGTCGCGTTCGAGGGCTTCGGATGAGACCTGAGCGATAGCGGCTTTGCAAAGTGCTCGCGACCGGGAGGCTTCGCCATCGCTGCGGACGAGTTCGATGATCCCGAGCATCGAATCGCCGAGGCTGGGGTACTGGCGACTGATGAGCCGGGCGAGTTGTTCCATGCGGCGATGGCACCAGATCCAGCGGTGGAGCAGCACTGGGATGGTGGCGAGGGCGCATGCGGCAACGGCCAGGATGGCGAGGCGACCCCACATGGGGGTATCGATAAAGCGATCGAGGATAAAGACCAAGAGGTAGGCGAGAACGACGCCGACCAAGGCCCCCGAGACGGCTTCGACGGTCTTGATGATCCAGACCCGCTGCCGGAACGAGAGGAGGTGTTGCTGGAAGGCTTCTGGAAGCTGTAGCGGTTCGGGTCGGGAGAAGACGTTGGGGTTGTCGGTGGTCATGGTACGGTCCGTCTGGTGAGGGCGATCGGTCGAGTGTCCTGGACTGCTGGTCAAGTATGGTTGTGCGGGTTCAACACGTTTCTTGTTAGGGATTCAGGCGGCTAAAAATGTGGGCTTCGCTGCTGTTCGACCCCAGGCTGCTGGCTGGAGAAGGAGAGTGAGACTGCTTGGCTTGCTCCATTCAGACTTCTGAAGTTTGGAAAGACTAGAGGAGTTAGCCACGAAAAACGCAAAAAATACAAAAAGGTTCTGAAGGGTTTGGGGTTGGGCTTAGGGTGTTTGGGATTTAACCGCAGGCTAGCGCCTGGCGGCTGATGGATGGAGGTGCCGAGCGTTGGTTGTTAGATCATTCCAATCATTTTTCTTCCCGTCCAGAAAATTCCGAGGAGTAGTACAAACCCTAAGGCGGTTAGGGGGTGGCACCAAAGTTGGAGGCGCCTGATCGACGGCGGCGGTTCGGGGATCTGGGTAAGAGAATCGATAATCTGGTCGGGATTGGCGGCGTCGACGACCTTGCCGCGAGTCATATTGGCAATTTCGGTAAGAACTTCCGGGCGAGCGGGGCTGCCAATTTTTTCGGTGGCAGATCCTTGAACGAAAATCGATGTTTCGAGGCGGCCATTGGTCTGGGGAGAGATGAGGGTGACAGCGTGTCGGCCGGGCTCGGTGACGGTGGCAGTCGTGGCGAAGGCGCCCCATTCGTCGCCGGTTGAGCGAAAACGGACGGTGTCGACTTT
>JAIXVG010000280.1 GCA_027483145.1 Planctomyces sp. | reverse complement strand
GGGCCGAACCAGCGGCTTCGCTGATGGAATTGTGACCACGCCGTCGCATAATCCTCCCGCTGACGGGGGCTTTAAGTATAACTCGACCAATGGTGGGCCAGCTGACACCGACATTACCGGTTGGGTGCAGGATCGGGCGAATGCGATCTTGGCCCAGGGCAACCAAGACGTGCGGCGCATCCCCTATTCCCGGGCACTGAAGTCCCCCTCAACTCATCACCGTGATCTTGTCACTCCTTACGTGGCCGATTTGTCAGCGGTGGTTGATCTCGAATCCATTCGGTCGGCCGGGTTGTCGCTGGGAGTTGATCCATTAGGTGGAGCAAGCCTCCCGTATTGGGAGCCAATTGCCGAGCGGTACGGCCTGAAGTTGACGGTTGTGAACAAATCGCTCGATCCGCAGTTCGCTTTCATGCCGGTTGATCATGATGGCAAGATTCGCATGGACTGTTCGAGTCCCTTCGCGATGGCGGGCCTGGTGAAGCTGAAGGATCAGTTTGATATCGCCTTCGGAAACGATCCCGACGCCGATCGACATGGAATCGTGACCCGCACGGGTGGGCTGATGAACCCCAATCACTTCCTGGCGGTATGCATTCAGTATTTGTTCTCCCCCGAAGGTCGGCCTGATTGGTCACCATCCCTGGGGGTCGGCAAAACTCTGGTCAGTAGCGCCATGATCGATCGAGTCGCCAAGGGACTCGGACGAAAACTGGTGGAAGTGCCGGTTGGCTTCAAATGGTTCGTGGAGGGCCTGTTCGGAGGTGACTTGGGCTTTGGTGGCGAAGAGAGTGCGGGGGCCAGTTTCCTGCGCCGTAACGGCACCGTCTGGAGTACCGACAAAGATGGGCTGATACTGGGACTGCTGGCGGCCGAGATCACTGCTAAAACCGGGCGCGACCCGTTCGAGCATTATCAGCAATTAGCCCAGAAGTATGGACAGCCGATCTATACCCGCATTGACCAACCCGCGACTCCAGCCGAAAAAAGCACCCTCAAGAAGCTCTCCCCCGCTGCAGTAAAGGCCGAGTTACTAGCAGGAGACCCCATTACCGATCGGCTGACGGCTGCGCCGGGAAATGGGGCTGCGATTGGGGGACTAAAGGTCACCACTGGAAACGGCTGGTTCGCTGCCCGGCCGTCGGGAACGGAAAACATCTACAAGATTTACGCCGAAAGCTTTCAATCGGAAGACCATTTGCAAACGATTGTTCGCGAGGCCAAAGGAATCGTTGACGCAGCGCTCAAGGCCTGAAGTCTCATCTGGGACCCCGAAAACAACAGCGCCCTAAAGGCAAGATGACCCATTTCGCTCGTAGGATTTGTAACTAGCGGCCAGCGCTATGGCTTCTGGAAATTGATATCAGAACGGACGCCCCGCATGCCTGCTTCAGCCCGTGCTCTTGCTCCCCCCCTCACCACCAGAGCAAGCGGTATTCTGCTCCACCCAACCAGCATTCCCACCCACTATGGAATTGGTGATCTGGGCCCCGCTGCCATGCACTTTGTCGATTGGCTGGCCGACGCGGGGCAGGCGTATTGGCAGGTGTTGCCATTAGGCCCGGTCGACAAAAGCTTTTCCCCCTATCAGTCCCCATCGGCTTTCGCAGGCAATCCGCTGCTCATCAGCCCAGATCGTCTGCAGGCCCAGGGACTGCTCACTCAGGCCGAATGTGATTCGATCAAGAGTGATCTATATCGTAATCAGCTTCGCATTCCATTTGCCGAAGTGGCTGCCCGCAAAGAACCATTAATTCGGCAGGCCGCAGTCAGGTTGCTAAATCGCCCGGCTGATGATCGACTCAAGCAGGAATACACGGCCTTCTGTGAACGATCAACTTGGCTTCCCCAGTTTTGCCAATTCATGGCAGCGGTTCAGGCGACCGACAACACCCCCTGGCCCGATTGGCCTACGTCGCTAGTGGCTAGCCAGCCCAAAGCCCAGACCGAGCAGATCGCCGCTCTCCAGTTTCTCTTTTTCAGTCAGTGGCAAGAGCTGCGGGCATACGCTCTCGAAAAAGGGATTCGACTCATCGGTGATATCCCCATCTACGTGGCCCATCAAAGTGCCGAAGTCTGGGGAGCACCAGACTTGTTTCAGCTCGACAAGTCTGGTCGGCCAACCCATGTGGCTGGTGTCCCTCCCGACTATTTTTCGGCAACCGGCCAACTTTGGAATAACCCGCTGTTCGACTGGCCCCGCCATCAGGCCACTGGGTTCGCTTGGTGGATCAGCCGCTTGAAGCAAACGCTTGAGCTGGTGGACGTGGTTCGGCTCGATCACTTCCGCGGTTTCGAAGCCTACTGGTCGGTCCCTGCTGGCGAAGAAACCGCCATCAACGGCAGCTGGCAACTGGGCCCTGGGGAAAGCCTGTTTCAGGCCTTTGCGTTGGCATTGGGGAATGTCTCCCCCCTCCCCCTCATTGCCGAAGACTTAGGGCTGATTACCATAGAGGTGAACGCCCTGCGAACTGCCATCGGTCTGCCAGGGATGAAAGTCTTGCAGTTTATGCTCCCTAGTGAAGATCCCTTCGAGGCCCTTACATGGGAAGAGAACTCGATCGTCTACTCAGGAACTCACGACAACGACACGTCACGCTCGTGGTACGAAGAAGCACTGAAGGCTAACCCCTGGTGGCTTGAGCGACTGACCCCTTTCAGCAATCGGCAACTCGATTCAATCGCTTGGGACTTAACTGCCCTCGCCTGGGCCAGTCAATCCCGTTTGGCCATAGCCCCCCTCCAGGATGTGCTGGGCTTGGGGGGAGAGGCCCGCATGAATACTCCCGGAACGTTTGGTCCCGAGGCCACTAACTGGCAGTGGCAATACCACCCCGAGGCGTTGACGGCACACCTTTCCAATCGCCTAAAAGAAGTGACCGTATTTCGTCATCGCGCAGCAGCTACCGTGTAGCGCGCTCAACCATCCCAAGACCACTTCCTCAAACCACAGCCAAGCCGACCACGCCGGTCATTGGATAAGTTCTAAGGCAGACGCTGAACTGAATCTTTTCGGCTTCAATAAATAATGTGGGCTAGGTGTTCGCTCTTGATGAAAGCACAGCATGTCTCAGTCCGCTGCGATGTAAAGCCATCGCAATTGGATGTGCGCGACGGTTTCTTTCAAACGGGTGAATGACTCTGGCCGGAACCCGTCTGACCAACTCACTCACAAGAATGATAAACCGCAGATTGGGAAGATGATCACAGATGAGAGGACTTGCATTCTAGCAGCCCGTCTTCCATCTGCGCCGATCTGCGAAATCTGCGGTTAATCCCTGATCCTCGACTCCGAAGCAGTAAAAAGCCGCTCCATCCCATTCGAAGAAAAACACGGGGTGTTTCAGGCATTCGACTCATAGGGCCAAAATCGAAAAACGGTTTCTTCCGATTTCCCTATCTCAAGGAATAACCCGGGTTAGCGCCAGCTACTCTTTCGACGCCGACTTCACCAGCGCCGCGCTGCGGTGCTCCTCGGGGAGCTTCGACAAGTAACCCTGTACGAACTCAATCGCTAGCTCAACCTGATCAGCCTGAATCAAGATCAGGTCCCCGGCAGCCAAGCTCTTCAGGCACATCTCGATGGCAATCAACTCACCCCGAGTTTCATCGATCTTCTTCAGCCGCTGCCCAAGCTGAAAGCCCTCGCGCATCAGCCGCACGACTTCCCCATCTTGGCGACCACGAGTGCACTGATCTTCATAGACCACAATCTCATCAAACGCAGTGGCAATCAGTTCTGCTTGACGAACGATATCCTCATCCCGTCGATCACCTGCAGCCGTATAGACGATTTTGCGGCGAGTGTGGGGAATCTTTTCGAGTGCATCAATCAAGGCCACCAGTGCCGATGCATTGTGGCCATAGTCAATGACGACGGTGGCTCCGGCTGCCTGCAAGACGTTAAACCGAGCCGGGACTTTTCGTACATCACTCGTAAAGCTTTCCAGGGCCGTGCGAATCACTTCGTAAGGAACCTGCAGCGACCAGGCTGCTGCGACCGAAGCCATCGTGTTTTCGACCTGGAACCCAATCACGCCACCGAATGTCAGCGGAACGGTCGCCAAGTTCGCGACCCGGGCTTCCCACTGCCCTTCTGCCGCGACAATCCAGTTATTCTGGGTGAAGACCACTTTCCCACCAGCCGCCCGGTGGTTCTTGAGGAGCGGATGATCCCCCGACTTAGCAAAGAAGACTACCTTACCGGGGCAGTAGTCAGCCATCGCAGCCGTCAGCGGGTCTTCGGCGTTGAGAACGCCAAAGCCATTGCGAGCGACGTTTTCAATAATGACTCGTTTCACGCGGGCCAAATGCTCGGGGGTTTCAATCCCCGCCATCCCCAAATGGTCCCCTTCGGCAATGTTGGTGACCACGGCGACATCGCACCGGTCAAAGCCCAGGCCTTCCCGCAGAATTCCACCGCGAGCTGTTTCAAGCACAGCCGCATCGACGATCGGGTTGGTCAGGACCATCCGCGCACTTTTGGGGCCACTGCAATCGCCGGTGTCAATTCGTCGCTCACCAACGTAAACGCCGTCGGTGCAGGTCATCCCCACTTTGGCTTTATTGCACTTGAGGATATGAGCGATGAGCCGCGTGGTCGTCGTCTTACCGTTTGTTCCAGTCACGGCAACAATGGGAATACGACCGTTGTCGTTTTCCCCAAACATCGAGGCGACAATCGCTTCGCCGACAGGACGCCCCTTCCCCGATGAGGGTTCCAGATGCATCCGCAGACCAGGAGCGGCGTTGATTTCCACAATCACGCCGCTTTGCTTTTCCAAAGGGCGACTGATATCACTGGCAACGACATCAACCCCTGCAATGTCGAGGCCCACCATCCGCACGGCGTCAATCACCCGCGCCGAGACTTCGGGGTGAACCAAGTCGGTCACATCGGCAGCAGTTCCACCGGTGCTCAGGTTAGCGTTGCGACGCAGCAGCACCCTCTGACCGGCAGCAGGGATCGACTCGGGACTTAATCCCTGATCGGCCAACACACCGCACGCAATTTCGTCGATTGGAATCTTGCTTAACGGTGTGGCATGGTCTTCGCCGCGGCGAGGATCCAAATTGACTTCGGCAACCAATTCTCTAATCGTGCGTCGGCCATCTCCAGTCACTTGAGGCGGCTCGCGGCGAGCGGCCGCAATGAGCTTGTTGCCAATGACCAAGAGGCGATAATCGCTCCCCGGGGCAAACTGCTCGACAATGATTTCATCACCCTCTTCCTTGGCCGAAGCAAACGCAGCGAGGACCTGCTCTTTAGTTGTCAGGTTAACGGCAACCCCTCGGCCCTGATTCCCATTTTGCGGCTTAACGACGACCGCCCCACCGATTTCTTGTGCGGCTTCCCATGCGTCATCGGCAGTCGTGACGGGACGACCTTTTGGCACCGGCACCCCAATCGCGTCCAACAGCCGTTTGGTCAGCTCTTTATCTTGAACGATCGATTCGGCCACCGCACTGGTTTTGTCCGTCTCTGCCGCCAGAATCCGATGTTGCTTGGCCCCATAGCCAAGTTGCACCAGGCTTCGCTCGTTTAGGCGACGGAATGGGATCCCCCGGGCCACTGCGGCGCGAACAATCGCCCCCGTGCTGGGGCCCAGGCGAATTTGCTGGTCGAGCGTTCTCAATTCGCTAATGACCGTATCGGTAGAGAATGGATGCTCGGTGAGGGCGGCAAGGCACAACTCACGAGCGTGATGAAGCGCGATCCGGCCGACTGGCTCTTCCCGATACTCAACGATCACGCGATAAACGTTGGGTTCACCGGTTTCAATCACGTGACCCAACGTGACCGGGCAGCCTGCATCGATTTGTAATTGCAGCGCCACCTTGGCCAACAGGGCCGCATAGGCCAGCCCAACCGAATGGGTGCCAGCTCGCAGGTGAGCTACTTCATCGACAACCGTCGAAAGGCCGGGATAAACCCCCTTCAGGCGTGACCGAAAAATGTCAAGATCGGGTAATGGTCCCATCCCGGCGGTTGGAATCTCAAGATGTGAGTCCAAGACCGTCTGCTGAGACCAAATGTTGGGACCGCGAAGCGCCCGCGTTGTCCTGAATTCCATGTTTTCGCCTTGTTTCCTAATCGCGTCAACGACTGAATTCCAGCCGATCGGTCAAGTTCGCTCTACTTTGGCTTTCGATCCTCATCGCGAACTTGCACCAACGACCATATCCATCCCGAAGCGTAATGCCATCAGTCTGACGACAAAAAAATCCAACTGATCTCAATTCCCGGCTCGTTTGACCGGCTGCTATGCAAGGAGCGACTTGCGTGCCAAATGGTGAAAGTCGCGATAATCGCTGTCCGCTGCAGCATGTGCCGAATCTGACCCCGCAAGAACTTTCTAGATTGCCCAAACTAACAGTTTTGCTGCTGACGCTCAAAACCGACTGTATTTTTTGCCAGACTCGGCCTGCCCCGAGCGTTTGATTCACCATTCCCTTATGCCCCAATCCGTCGGCTCGGTTCGTCGGTCCCAAACCGTGCCCCATCGAGGCCCAAGAGAGCGCTCACCTTCATCACCGTTTGCGGAATTGATGCGGTTTGCACCAGCAGCAATTCCCCTTTTTCGAGGTTTCTCCAAGCGCTGTCGACCGCTTCACCCCAACTAGTGATTGTCACCACTTCCGTTTCGGTTTCGGCCGAAGCGATCCCTGCTTCAAGCAATCGGGTCACTTCGCCTTGTGGCCTGTCTCGCCCGGCTTCAATTTCGCAAATGGCGACTCGATCGAATGCCATCGCCAGCAACCGGCCTTGCTCGACAATATCGGCTTCTCGGCGGTCTTCTTCGGCTGAATAGACGGCGGAACGGGCCGTCGCTGAAAAGGATTTCGTCGCTTCAATCGTCGCGACTAAGGCGTCGATGTTTCGGCAGTCAGACACAACCAACGTCCGGCCCGCCACTTCGATGACCGTAAATCGCCCGGGTGCATCGTCCAGGTTCCCCTGGAAGGCCAGCAATCCTTGGCGAATATGTTCCCAAGACAATCGCAGGCCCCACCCCGCTCCCACCGCAGCCAGAACGTTTTCAACTTGAAACTGAACCCGTCCACCGTGCGTACAGGGGAGTTCGGCGATATTGAACAGGACCGTCTCTGCTCCCCCCTCGGCTGCAGT
>JAIXVG010000181.1 GCA_027483145.1 Planctomyces sp. | reverse complement strand
GTCAGGCGTATGAAGACTATCGGGCCCAAGTTCGGCGCTGGCTATAAAGCTGCTCCGAACTCAAAGTTTGACAATTTGAGCAACGACTCGCTGAATGTGGTGAGAAAAGGCAAAAGTATCGATACGTTGTTTCAAAACCCTCCGGCGGAAAAGTCGAGGCCATGATTCACCGATTGAAACCTGCCACCAACCCGGTTCTTGGAATGGTTCTTTTGGTGATTTCGCCACCCTCTCCACTGTTGACCTTCCCTTCCGCACAACAAAGCGGCCAAAGAGGAAGGGAGCGGCGAGACGCTGGTCAGAGTCGTGAGAGCTGGGCGAGTGGGCTGAGCTACGAGCGAGATTGATTTAGTACTCGGACTCGCTCGAAACGCGTACTTGTCCTTTGCGGCCAAACTCCACCGTAATGACGTTTGGGTGGCAGCAGACGGGGCAATCCTCGGTGTATTGCTGCCTGCGTCCGGCTGACGGGTCTAGAGGGATGATGATCTCTTCTCCGCACGAATCGCAGATGTAGCTGGCCTCTTCTTCCATCGCAGTCTTTTCAGTTTTCGAACTCGGTGGTCGCTGAGCAAAAGGCGAGCCTCATGTTTAAGCTTGAGGTTCGCTTTTGTATTGTTGGTGGACGTGTCAAAATTAATCAAGACGTTTGGATCGAGCTGAGTCAGAGCCGAAATACGACATCCTTGGCTCACTGCAAGTCGGATAACAAACGGGACTGAACTCACTTTGACCAATTGTTCATTGATTACGGAGTTCGCAATGATTGCACGAAGGCAGACCAAGCCAAGAGCATGACATGAAACCGACGCCCTACCTCTTGACTGGTCCCCATGCAGAAGACTCTATCCAGAGTGGATCGATGACCGCAATGACCCCAGAAACTTGGACTTCCCCGCAGTCTGCCGTCCAGCCAATCGGGTCGGCAACGACTTCTAGGACTCGACCGTAGAAGGGACGTAAAGATAACGCGCACACGACTTGCACATGAGGGGCTTGCCGGCCCGCAGTTCGACCAGCATCTGCTGGGTCAGCTCAAGATAGCAATTACTGCACGAACGGGTTGCAACGGCTGACAACGCATCAGGACCATGAGCCTGCACTAACCGTCGGTAGATGACTTCGATGTCGGGTGGTAACTGCTTCTCGGTTTCTTCTACTTCAATCCGCAGCTTGGCCGCCTCCTTTTCCAAGCCGGGCAACTTTGCAGTGAGGTCGGCTTCAACCTTTTTGAATTCTGTCTCGGCTGCGGCGACCTCTTGCTCTTTCTCCTTGATGGCGATTTGCGCCCTATCGACTTTTTCCAGCGACTCGATGATTTCGTCTTCAAGAACGCTGTTGGCCATCGTGTCGGCCAGAATTTGGTTCTTGATAATGTCGTATTCGCGATTCGAGCTGGCCTGATTCTGTTTGTTTTTCCAGTCGGCGATTTTGGATTCGTTGGTCTTAAGATTGAGATTCTTCTGGTCGACAGCCATTCTGGCTTGTTTCAGGTCGTTCCTGGTCTGCTCCAGTTCTTCTTTCTTCTTATTAATGCCGGTGGTCTTGATGGCCAATTGCCGCTTGGCCCGCTCGCGACTGGTTTCAATTTCGTGTAAACGAGTTCTGAGGCCATGCAGTTGTTCAAACAGCCGTCCGATTACCGTCATAAAAAATCCTTGCATGACCACCTTGGAGCGCTGAAGGTGATGCCGGGTCCCAATAGCAGTGGGAAGCGGACGCCGCAAGTCGAAACCGACCTCGAAGCTGCGGTTACCTTGGCATCACCACGCGGAATATAGCAAAAACGGCGTGCAAACCCCAAGAGGGTGCACGCCGCGAATCAGGTAGTCAGTCAAATTAGGCAGTCGGGCTGTTGGGTACGCGAAACGAAACTTCGTCTGGACAAAAGAGATCCCAATTCTCTCGTTCGTCTGGGGCTTTGCCCATCCTAAAGGAGCCGGGAAGTATCGTCCGACCAGCCGGTGAAGGCTGGCCGACGAAAATCGAGCCAAAATACCTGTTACTTCGCGCCAACCGACGACATCAGATTGTCGAGAAAACCCTTCAGTTGCTTGCTGCGCACAGGATGTTGCAGTTTTCGGACTGCTTTCGCTTCAATCTGACGGACTCGTTCGCGAGTCACTTTGAAAATTCGGCCGACTTCTTCGAGGGTATAAGTGTAGCCGTCCCCCAGACCGTACCGCAGCTTGATGATTTCGCGTTCGCGGTAGGTTAAGGTTTTGAGAACGCCGTCGATTTTGTCCTTCAGCATTTCCTGAGTGGCCGCCATCACCGGACTTTCGGTGTTGTCGTCCTCAATGAAATCACCAAAGTAGCTGTCTTCGCTTTCTCCGACAGGTCGATCAAGGCTGATCGGGTGTCGCGAAATCTTCAGAACTCGCCGTGTTTCTTCGAGGCTGACCCCAGCCGCCTCGGCCGTTTCCTCGATAGTTGGTTCGCGACCTTTTTCCTGCAACAGCTTCTTCGCGACTTTCCTCAGCTTCGACATCGTTTCGATCATATGGACCGGGATGCGAATCGTGCGGGCCTGGTCGGCAATGGCCCGCGTAATCGCCTGGCGAATCCACCATGTGGCGTAGGTCGAAAACTTGTAGCCGCGGCGATACTCGTATTTATCGACCGCCCGCATGAGGCCCGTATTCCCTTCCTGGATCAGGTCGAGGAAGCTGAGGCCACGATTGCGATACTTTTTGGCGATTGAGACTACCAGCCGCAGGTTCCCACCCGACAGGTCACGCATCGATTGCTCGTAAGCCGCAAAGCGGGCGCGAATTGTCTCAACACGAACCCGCAAGCTTTCTGGCGTTTCCAGCGTCATCAGCATCAAATCGTGAAGTTCTTTTTGCAGGTTGGCTCGTTCATCACGAGCCGACTTCAAGTACTTCATTCCGTCGATTTGACGTTGTAATTCTGACATACGGCGAGAAATTTGTTCAAGCCGTCGCATCGTTGGCTGGAGCCGCTGGGTTCGCAAACTGAGTTCTTCGACCAGTTTGACCATCTTGCGACGCAATCGCTGGCCATTGAGTTGGGCCTGCCTTTTCTGAGCATCGGTGGCATCGGGCGAGATCGAGCGTTCGAACTCGGCGACAGCTCGGGCGCGAATGGTCTCAAGAGTGGCCAAGTTATGAGGCATACGCCCCAGCACCTGGTTCTTCTCCAGCGACTCGGTCACTGAAACCTTAATCGTGCGGTCGAATGGCAGTTCGCCAGCGTGTACTTTCTTCAGAACGTCGATCGAAGTCTTGAGCGCGTAATCACTTTCCAGCAAATGCTGACGGAAGCGAATACGGGTTAACTCGATTGTCTTCGCGAGATCGATTTCCTCTTTGCGGGTGAGGAGTGGAATCTCCCCCATTTGGGTCAGATACATGCGAACCGGGTCATCAATCCGGCGAGCGCGGTCTTCCGGGGCTTCTTTGCCGCGTGTGGGGCGAACCTTGGGCTTGCGCTTCGAATCGACGGGGCCAACTAACTGCCGCTTCTCGTCGACAAGACGAATTCCCAATTCTTCCATTGAGTCGACCAGGTCGATCAACTTCTCAGGCGATGGGGCTTCATCGGGCAGGTAGTCATTCACCTGCGAAACAGCGAGGACATTCCCCTGCTTGCGGCCCAGTTCAATCAGCTCGTTAAGACCGTGATCGAGTCTATGCACCTGTGTAGCCTCCGCAAATTGCGAAACGGATTCTGAATTCAAGACCGGGTGATGAACTGCTTTTGTGACCCACTGAATGGGTTCGAGTCAGCAATCAACAAAAGGACTCAAATTGGATTTACGATGGAGCGGCACGCCGCTTGTGGAACTCGATGGCATGTTTGAGCACATCGCGTGCCTCGGTACTGATGCTTGTGGACAAATTATTATTGCTTTCAGGCACTGGGTGATCGTGGTCTGAAGGAGGGGCAGGCTGAGGTCTTGCGTCTAACGACTGAGGGTCAACTGCCAGCGGAGCTAAATGGCTTCTCTGGTCCAAGCTACCTGATGCCTGGTCGTAATCCTTGCCTAAACTGGCAAGACCTTTGTGCTGAATGGTGAACCGGCCTTCCGGTCTGGTTGGAACAGGTTTGTGACCGACTTTGGCGGCATCCTGCCCAATCTCAACGAGACGCCCCCGCAGGGCTTCGTGAGATCGTTTAGCGCGACGCTGGGAAAACCCTTTGAGGATTGATGCCAATAACCCTGTATCCCGCAGGTTCAAGGGAAGGCTGTCATCGTCACTCAAACGTTCGTCGACCTTGCGTCCGTGCGCTTGCTCATCAATCCAGACGATGAGACTTTTTATCGCAGGCGAATCCACACCTGCCAGAATCCGGCCAATGGCCGGCTCGTCTCCTTGCTCGAAGAGATCGAGGCAAATGCCGTAGATCTCTCGTAGTACCTCACTTTGAAACTCATCCAGACCAACTTTCTGGGAGGCCACCGCAATCATACCGGGGCGAGTCAAGAGCACCTGGAGCAATTCGCACTCCAGCAGATCGTCCTTTCCGGGTCGTTGCTGAAGTGTTTTTGCTGTAGCTTGCCAATGCTCTTCCCTGCGAGTTTCTTCGCTGACGCCTGCGGAAGATGAACCGCCCGTACCAGAAACAGTGAACGGAGGCGAACTGGTCGCAGAACCGCGCCCCGCGGCAGAACCGCGCAAAGATGACGGTTGACTGCGCAGTTGTTGCAACCGCTTTCGCACGTCTAGCTCGGATATTCCCAACCGATCGTGTAGGCGCGACACCAACAACCCCTCGCGAGTAGTCCCTGCCATCCCGGCTGCTTCGACCAGAACGATTAACATCTCCTCCAGTATGCGCTGCCGGGCGTCGAGTGACTGGGTTCCATACCGGCGGATCAACGTTTGTAGTTTGTATTCGGAGGCTTCTGTCGCATTTGCAATCTGTTGCCAAAACGCCTCAGCCCCCCGGGCATCCAGAAACTCGTCAGGATCGAGGCCGTCGGGAAGGGTCATCACCCGCAAATCGACCGCCTGAGCCAGAAAACGGGGCACGGCCCGCTCAGCAGCCGCGATACCGGCATCATCACCGTCGTAAACCAGAACAATCTTGCGGGCCAGTCGCTTTAACAGGGTGACATGCCCGTCGGTCAGGGCCGTTCCCAAGGTGCCGACCACGTTCGTCACCCCTTGCTGATGGGCCTTAATGCAATCGGTATACCCCTCGACGACGACGACCGTGTCGGTTTTTCGAATTCCTTCGCGGGCATGAGACAGGCCGTAACACAGCCGACTTTTAGCGAAGAGGGGGCTTTCGGGGCTGTTCCAGTATTTGGCTGGGTTAGTGCTACCGGGAAGAATGCGTCCACCAAAAGCGACCGGTCGCCCCCGCTCGTCAAGAATGGGGAATAGGACACGGTCGACAAAATAGTCGTAAAATCCCGCTGAGTTCTCGCGGGGTGCAATCAAGCGCGCTGCGACAAGTTGCTCGGTAGAAAAGTGACCCTGTGCCCGTCGCTGCAGCCATTCCCAGTCGGCCGGGTGATATCCCAGTTTGAACTGGTCAATAACAGCAGACGTCAATCCACGATTACGGAAGTATTGCCTGGCTGGCTCAGCTTCCCGGGCGAACTTTAGGAACTCGTGGAACTGCTGCTGCCCCCAGCTAAGGACCGCGTACAAATCCTGCGTTTTGCCCCCTCCGTCTGGAGTTTTTAGGGTTTTGGGAAGCTCGACGTGGGCACGCTCAGCCAGTTGTTCGATGGCCTCGCGAAAATTGACGTTCTCTCGTTTCATCACGTACGAATAGCAATCCCCCCCTTCACCGCAGACCCAGCATTTGTAGGTCTGCCGCTCGGGATTAACCTGCATGGAGGGATTGTGGTCGTCGTGAAACGGGCAAAGACCAACGAACAGGCGGCCACCACGCTGTGGCTGGAGGGAGACCGTTTCGCCAATGAGCTGGACGATATCAGTCCGGGATCGGACAAGTTCGCGAAAATCGTCTTGGCCCGCTGGCACCGACTGCTCCTGCGCTAACCTGTTGGCGTACGGACGAAAGTCGACCGGATGAACAACAAGTTCGGGCTGGCTAGGGATGCGAGTCGCAATCCAGCCCAAGTTTCACAGTTTGCAGAGCAGGCCTCATGCCACGCACTGACAAGTCGAATTCTAACGGCGCGAAACGGATCCATTGCTCCGCGATCGATTCAGGCGACAAAACCTGTCACGCCTGAATTCAAGCGAAAACATCAAGATCTGATGAATTCTGCTGAAGTTCCGGCAAATCGACCATCCACATCATCGTCGATTGATTTAGCGAGTAAAGTGGATACGTGTATAGTTCACTCTGCGATTTGGAGGTTGTTTGAACAAGAATCGAAATCATCGTGGGAAGGCTTTCACTACGAGGAGTATTTGAAGATGTGCGTTGTTGTAAGTTTATTATACAATTGAATTTGTGGGAAATTGAGACGAATCGGCAAGAGACAATTGCAAATTGTTGGACAACGAACTATGGGGCCGGTTGACCAGAAAAACCAGCCGGCAAAGATTGGTTGAAATGACTGAGTCGACAGTTGGTTTTTAGGATAAACTCATCGTCGACGGGCACGTATTCGGCTGAAACAGGAGGCCACCCGGGTCAACGAGCCGCATCAAGTCGGGCAGAAGCCGCCGTCGGGGTGCTTTCGCTCAGGCATGCGCATGTCCCGGTACCGAAGTCTGTTCCCAAGGCCACTTTAGTCAGCAACCGGCGGCCAGAGCTCCGCTGGGCTGCAATTTGGATTCGTCCCCCAGGTGTCTGTTTCTCCAAGTATTCAACCAACTGAGTCATCGAGGGACGCTGGAGGTTATCGACTCGCACAATGAAGTCCCCCTGCCGCAGCCCCGCTTGCTCCGCTGGCGAACCGGGAACGACAGACTGCAAAAAAACTCCGTAGGGAGCATCGGTCCCGTAAATTCCGAGGCAACCAGTTGTGCGGTACCGAACGGTCAATCGACCAAACTGTTGTCGAAGTTTCGCCAGGACTTGAGGATTGACTTCACTTCCCCTGTCGATATGAACTGCCCCTAGCTTGATCAGCCGACCGGCGAGCGCCAGGTCGACATCGGTCCCCTTCCAGCGCTGATCAAGAATCAGCAGGTCAACCGTATAGGCTGCATCGTAGTTGGGTTCGTTACGGTTCAATGTTCCACGAACGGCACCAAGTGCTTCCAGCGCATTCAAGGCCCGCGTGTGCCTGAGAACCCCATGCTCGACGAGGACATGCTGAGAGGCACTGGTCAGATTCGGGATGTTGGAATCGGTCATCTCGACGAGGGCGTTGTCGGCGAGTTCAGCCACCTCGGCGTCGTCGGACAACAATATCTCCCCCAAAGCGTCCAGATACGGTCGAGCATTTGAGGGATCACTTTTGGCGGCACTGACCAGCTTCGGGACCGCATACCGACCCGACG
>JAIXVG010000414.1 GCA_027483145.1 Planctomyces sp. | reverse complement strand
GGTCACTCGCAAATCTCGGCCGGAAACAAGATCACGATTTCTGACGCCAAACCATTAGGACACCCCCATCACTGCCGACCTTCATGCGACTGAAGTCGGCCTGCCTAGAGGTTTGTGCTGCATGTGGTGTTACCTGGACAGTATGAGCCGCAGATATCCAGAGTTGTCAGCCAATATGCTGGCAGCAGGTGCGTTTGGGATTGGGGTCTTACTGCTGACGTTGGAGTTTCAGCCCCATCCAGCCGGTAGCGACCTGGTGATGATTAGCCTCAAGCGGCCTTCGCCGGTGACGCTTCAGATCCCGAGTCCCGTCAAGCTGCCCGAAGTCGCGCCCGTCAGTCGGCCAGACGAAATCCTGACAACAGACTCAAGCGAGTCCGTGGCAGCTATTGGCAATGCTGTAGCTGCTCAATCACCCTCCCAGGTTGCCTTGGAGCGGAAGGTGTCGCTGCTACAGAAGGGCTTGGAGCACTTAAAGAACGTGCCCGACTATACGGCCCAGTTCTATAAGCAAGAGATGATCAACGACACGCTATCTGATGAGCAATGCATGTTCATGAAGGTTCGTCACGAACCGTTTAGCGTGTACCTGAAGTGGCTGGAAGGGGATCGCGGCCGGGAAGCCCTGTATGTTGACGGCCAAAACGATGGAAAGATGCTAGTAAAGGCCGGGGGCTGGAAGTCGCGATTGCCAACCTTGTCACTCGATCCGGAAGGGTCACTTGCGATGGGGGAGAATCGTTATCCAGTTACCAAAGCTGGGATTTTGGAACTGACCAAAATGATCCTGGCATATCATGACCGAGATTTGAAAACGTCGAACTACACGCGGTGTGACTGCATCGAGTCGCAAATGTTTGGCGAGCGTGAGTGTATTGGGTTTGTGCTGGAATATTCCAATCCAACCGTGGCAGAAGGGTATCGGAAGTCGATTACACTGATCGACAAAGAATGGAACGTGCCGCTGTTCATTAAGAATTTCAATTGGCCCGTCGATGCCAATGGCCTTTCAGGCGAGGAACTCGACCAATCGACCCTGATCGAGTACTACGCCTTCTGCGACGTTAAATTCGCCAGCCAACTGCAGACGGCTGAGTTTGATGCGTCTAACGAAGAGTATAAGTTTCGGCGGTAGTGGCGAGCTGGATGCTGCGTTGCGGTTTGACGCAGTAAAGGAACCGGCCGCTAGCACCGCTCAAGTGCTGGCTCCAAGCTTCGATGGAGTTGCATTGTCGGTTGGCGAACCTTCTTCGACTACCGCGATCAGTTGCTTGCGCGAAGCAAAGTAATAGACGAGGCCAACGCCGGCGATCATCAAGGTGATGACGCGGAAGGCGACTGCGGTCAACAGGCCGTCGGCTTCTGCCGCCTGGCGAGCGTCGGCACTTATCTCCGTACCGGCGGCCAAGCCATAAAGGGCTTGAACAGCTGCTTCCAGGGCACCTAGTCCTCCGGGGGTTGGGACGAGCACGCCAAAGATTTCGGCGGCGGGGATAAACAACAAGTGGCCACTGTAGTCAGGGATGGCCCGCCCGGGATGCAGAGCCAGAGCGCAAAGATAGAACGACGAAAGGATGCCAATGTGGCCAACAATGCTTAGTAGCAGTGCCGAGATCACTGATTGTCGATCGTTCTGATAGAGCCGTGCGGCCGAGACGAGGCCGGTAATTAGCTTTCCCCCCAATCGCCAGTTCATGGGGCCATCGAGCCATTTCGACGAGGTGATGGCGGGACTGAGGATTGCGGTCAAGCCGACCAGGCTGGCCAGGGTACCGCCCCATAGGCCCCAGATCACGGTCTGTAGTTCGGGGCCTAGCTGAACCGACGTGGGGAGTAGGGAGGCTCCAGCACCGACGAAGAAGAGAGCCATCAGGCCGAGGATGCGGTCGAGAAGGACAGTGAGGGCAGCGGTTAAGCGGCGCGACTTTTGATCCTTGGCAAGCCAGACAGCCTTGATGAAGTCCCCGCCGAGTGTTCCTGGCCCCGCGTAAGCGCAAAGCTGACCCAGGAAGCCAAGTCGTACAGCCTCGCCAAATGAGAATTCAAACTTGAGTGCCCGGACCAGCAGGAACCAGCGAAAGAAGGTCAGGCCGATCGACAGGAACGAGACGACGCAGGCGAGCAGAAAGAAGCCCCAGCGGATTTCTCGTTCTTGGAGGTGGGCAAACTCGTGCCGGTTCATCCACCAGAGAAGGCCCATCAGAATGGCCGCGAAGGGCCAGCGTGCCCAGACCCAGTGACGCGATAGGAAGGCCTTCAACTCTTCACTCCTGCCAGTCGATGGGCTGCTTTCCATTGGGATTCGGTCACGGGTTGAATCGAGAGGCGAATGCCCCGCTTGAGGACCAGCATGTCAGCAGTAGTCTCGTCTTCGGCCAGTGCTGCGCGGGTAATCGGGGCGGCGAACTTCGTCACAAGTTGACAATCGACCATCACCCAGGTGGGGGATTCGGGTTTGCTTTTGGGGTCGAAGTATTTGCTGGCTGGATCGAACGCGGTCGAGTCGGGATAACCGGCCTTGACCACCCGCATTGTTCCAAAGATGCCCAATGGCTCCTCGCGGCTGTGGTAAAAGAAGACCAAGTCGCCAACTTTAACTGAGTCGCGCAGGTAGTTGCGGGCCTGGTAGTTTCGGACGCCGTCCCAGGGGGCGGTTTGATCTTTAGAGGCTGCCAGATGGTCGATGGAGAAAGCAGATGGCTCAGACTTGAAGAGCCAGTATTGGGGTTTGGTAGTTGCTTTGGCCATTGGTCGCGTCTGGAAGAGTTTGGTCGTCGGTAGAGTGTGCGTTCTTGGAAGCGGGTCAGACGACTTGCCTGTGCAAAGTGTGAGTCAGGGAGGACCTTGTTTTGTTTGGGAGCGAAGTCGTCGAATGCTTTAGAACCCTAGGACTGAAGTCCCAGTTTCGCCTAAAGTCGGGTGCTGAAGTGGGGTGAGCCATTTTCAGTTGCGATGTGGGTCGGAAGCAGAGAAACGAAAAATCGGGGTCTAGTACACATGGCACCGGACCCCGATTGTATTGGTCATCTCGCTCGGACGAACGTTGCACGAACCAGCCGAGTCGCAGGAGCGAACTAGGGGTTGGTACCTGGGAGTTCCCCAGCTTCAATGACTTCGCCGAAGGTCTTGCCCTTCGATTCGCTCTTAGCTGCAGCGGCCTTTTTGAGAGCGGCCTTGATGGCATCGACGTCCTTGACGTTCTTGGCTCCGAGAGCGTCGTTGAGGGCCTGCCCGTAGTCGTTGCGATTGGTTTTCTTATCGCCAAAGTGGCAGACGCCGCACTTGGCTTCTTCGGCCTTTTCCTTAACGGAAGGGTAGGCGTCCTTGAATTCCTTGGCGTAATTGGGGCGGGCTTCAACTTGACTGGTGCTCCAGCCAAATGCAACACCGGCGACGACAACCAAACCTACTGCACGCATCGCAAGATTCTTCATGCACTTTTCCTTTCGTGGATGGGTCGCACGCTTTTTGCCAGCCACGGTAGCTGGCAAAACGACTTTGGTACGACGCCGATCCGGGGTAACCCGAACCATTATTGAAACAGACTTAACGGGTGTTTGCCAGCGAAACCGTTTTGCAACAACTTCGATAGCTATTAACGGTTACGGTTGTAGCCCGACAAATCAACCGCTGTCAATTCATGATGCACGTTTCGTGCCGATGGCGTAGCTAACGGCTATCGGCCCTTATGGTGCGAGTGGTGCCGAATTGGAAGCGAGTCTGCGGTTGGTTCAGGCGATTACTTGGGGCTGAAGGAACAGGGCTTTCGCTTTGTTTGGAGCCGGCGGGTGGCGGCGACGGCGCTGTT
>JAIXVG010000187.1 GCA_027483145.1 Planctomyces sp. | reverse complement strand
TATTCCGTTTGGGTCTCCGATCCCCCAATCGTAGGGAAGCAATACCCTTCCCTATCGATTGGGCCTTTCAAGCGTCAGGATATAATCGTACAGCGATATCTCAAACGCACGCTTCAGTTTCCAACGCGCGGTCTTGATCGTCTGACTCAATTAGCTCAGGATTTGGCCAGCAGGGGAGGTGCCCAAAAAACACCATTTGAAAAAGCCTTTGCTATTACTGCATTTTTGCGAGACTCGGGCCAATACGCTTATTCAAATGAGGGGAAAGTCATCGATGACGGAGTCGACCCCATTGTCGACTTCTTGTTCAATCGTAAAGAAGGGAACTGCGAGTACTTCAATAGCTCCCTAGCCCTGATGCTGCGAACGCTTGATATCCCAACTCGTCTGGCCACCGGTTTCAAAGGGGGGAGCATTCTTCCAGGAACCGACATTTTTAGAGTGGAACAGCGGCACGCCCATGTCTGGGTTGAAGCATTGCTGGAAACCCCGGACGGAGAGACAGAGTGGATCGTTCTCGATGCAACTCCCGCAGCTCGCGATGAAGATGTCGAGAACTATGGCGACAGCCGATCCTCGTGGCAAAGAATGCAAGACTCCATCAATCAATTCTGGGGTGAATACGTTGCCAATGTCAGTTATCGCCAGCAGGAACGCTCTATCTATGCACCACTGCGCGAACTGGGACTGACTATCTGGGCCGGTGTCAGGCGGGTTGCCGAACTCGTTTCCGAACTGATTGGACCAACTGCGGCTGGCTCGAATCAACCCATCTGGAAGCGCTTGCTGGTGGGTACGGTTGGACTGCTGGCCTTAGTCGCGACTCTTCGGCTTGTGCAGATTTTAATTGGTTGGCTGCTTCGCAATGGTTCCTGGCTTCAGGGGCTGTTAGGGGGGAGTAAAACGAGATCGAACCGGTCAACCATCAAGTTCTATGAGCAGTTCGCTCAACTCATGCGTAAACAGGGTTTCGAGCGGGCGGGCAATCAGACTCAGAAAGAGTTCACAGAAGGAATAAGGCTGAAGCTCGCCTCGCAAAACTTGTCCGCAGCCCTGGACGAACCTCTTGCGCGATTAGCCGATTTGTTCTACCAGATACGTTTCGGTGGACAAGACCTGAACGAGCAGCAACTCACCATAGCCGAAAGCTGCCTGAAGACGATTGAAGCAGCGTTCGCACCCCCGCAAGCAAAGCCGAGTGGTAGTTGAAACCGGTTTGAGGGACACTGACAAACGGGACTGCAATGCATCGAGCTTTTGCCGGGCTCGGTTTGCCCGTGGTCACTTCTTGGCAACCATGTTGCTCACCCCGCAAGACGATTCTCCCATTTAACCAATCCGAGATTTCCCAACCCACGGTTGCAGAACTGCAGGAATATCGATTGACCCATCCGCCTGCTGATAGTTTTCAAGCACTGCGATCAGCGCTCGACTGACCGCAACACAAGTCCCATTAAGCGTGTGTACAAACTGGGTCCCCTTCTTTTCTGGCCCGCGGCACCGAATTCCCAGGCGTCTGGCCTGAAAGTCGGTGCAGTTCGAAGCACTCGTCACTTCACCCCAATCGCCACCTTCCCCCCGGCCCGGCATCCAGGCCTCCAGGTCAAACTTGCGATAGGCGGGTGCCCCTAAATCCCCGGTGGTGATATCGAGCACTCGATAGGGAATTCCCAACCCCTGAAAGAACTTCTCCTCGATCGCCACGATCTCCTCATGCATGGCATTCGAAGCGGCCAGGTCAGGAGTGGTGAAGGCAAACATCTCGACCTTGGTAAACTGATGAACGCGATAAATCCCGCGAGAGGCTCTCCCGTGCGCCCCAGCTTCAGTCCGAAAGCAGTGCGAAATACCTGCCAATTTCAAAGGCAAAGTGCTTGTCTCGACAATTTCGTCTTTCAGCGAGCCACCCAACGTAATCTCGGCGGTGGCGACCAGACTTAAATCCGTACCCTCGATGTTATAAATCTGCGTTTCCGATCCTCGAGGTGTAAACCCGGTCCCCAGCAACACCTCTTGCTTCGCCAAATCGGGGGTAATGTGTAGCGTAAATCCAGCGGCCAGAAGCTGCTGCACTGCGTATTGGACCAGAGCCAACTCCAGTAGCACCGCTTCGTTCTTCAAAAAATAAAAGCCATGCCCCGCGACGCGTGCACCCGCTTCAAAATCGATCAACTTATGCTTCTCGGCAAGCGCTACGTGATCCAGCGGCTTGAACTCGAACTGACGCGGAGTCCCCCAACTTCGAACCGCTCGACTGGCCGATTCTTCTAGCCCAACCGGCGCATCGGGGTGCGTCATGTTCGGAATTTGAGCTTGGATAGCTGCCAAGTTCGCTTCGGCAGTTCGCAGCTGCTCTTCGAATTTGGCCACTTCCTCACGCAGCCGTCGCCCTTCATCAACCAGCGCTTGCTTCTCGGAGGGATCTTTTGCCTTAGGAATCTTGGCCGAACACTCTTTCTGTGCGTGTCGACAGCCATCGGTTGCTGCAATCAAACGACTCCGCTCGTCACGCAACGATTGAAAGGATGACAAATCAATCGTCACGCCCCGGTTCTGGCAATTCGCAACAACGGCTTCGAAATTCTCCGAAATGAACTGCAAATCAAGCATGGCTACGTTTTCGTTTCGCTTGGAATAGGTTTCAATGGATTAATTTCTACTGCGAATCGCATCCTTGCCAGATCTTTAAACCAGCAAAGACCTTAGCAATCAGCCGGATAGTCGTGGCCAGTCGAACAACTCTCCCTCCTGGCGGCGAGAATGCGACGTCCAAACCTCAGCGGCCCGACGCAAGAATAGCCACCGTAGGGGTTAAGGACAAACCTAACAAGCCCGGGTTATTTCATGCCGGAGTCCGGCGACAGTAGCCCCATCAGGGCAATACTGGCTGCGATACCGCGGCGATAGTCGTCCACGCGGAAATGCTCATTGGGACTGTGCAGGTTATCTGTGTTCTGCCCCCAGCCCAACAGCAATGTATCCACACCCAATAACTCCTTGATCGTCGCCACCACGGGAATCGATCCCCCTTCTCGGATGAGAACCGGCCGCCGCCCAAACGCCCGCTCAATTGCTTGCGATGCAGCCTCCATATAAGGGCTTTCCGTATCGGTCAGCATTGGGTCGCAGCCATGGTCGGCTCGAAACTCCATCCGCAACCCAGGCGGAAGCCTCTCCTCAAAAAACGCTTGTAGCGCAGCGGTCAATTCACCTGAATTCTGGTCGGGAACAAGGCGGCATGTGATTTTTGCAGTCGCTTGTGCAGGAACAATCGTTTTGGGTCCCGGCCCCGTATAGCCACCAAATAAGCCGTTAATCTCGCATGTCGGTCTCGCCCATTTCCGTTCGAGGGTGCTGAATCCAGCTTCACCGAAAAGCGAAATGCTTCCGACATCGTCAAGGAAGGCTTGCTCATCGAACGGCAGCGAGCCAAATTCTGCTCGCTCAGCAACTGTCAGCTCCCTCACTCGATCATAAAACCCGGGAACAGCAACTCTTCCCGATGCGTCATGAAGCTGGCCCAAAACCCGGGCCAGCCCGGTGACAGGATTGGCCACGGCTCCCCCATAAATCCCACTATGCAGGTCATGCGATGGGCCAAAAAACGTCACTTCGGCAGCAAAAATCCCCCGTAAACCGTAGGTGATCGCCGGAATTCCAATTGCGTATTGGCTTGTGTCACTAATGACCGCGACATCGCAGGCCAGGTCTGACTGGCGATTGCGGAAAAAATCGGTGATTTGGCGACTTCCAACCTCTTCTTCCCCTTCAATGACAAACTTCAGGTTCACCGGAACATCGCCGGTCGACCTGATCCAGGCTTCAGCCGCCTTGATGTGCGTCAGCATCTGCCCTTTGTCGTCGGTCGCTCCGCGGGCGTAAATCTTCCCGTCCCTGATCTCCGGGTCAAACGGAGGCGAATGCCACAGCTCCAGGGGTTCCGGAGGCTGAACGTCGTAGTGCCCATAGACAAGAACCGTCGGCCAAGCCGGGTTTGGCAGCTTCTGGGCAAAAACAATCGGCGGTCCGCCGCTAGAGGACAGCTCAACGAGAAATCCCAGACTGCGGAACTGATCTGCAACCCAGTTCGCCCCGGCGACCATGTCAGCCGCATGAACAGGCTGAGCACTAACCGTTTTAATACGAAGGAGTTGCGTCAAATCATTCAAAAACAGATCGAAATGCGTGTCGAGGTAGGCCAGTTGTTTTTCTAGTCGCATGTTGGTCCAATGTTCACGGAATTAACTGTGTTTCCAAAGAATTTCGGAAATTTCCAGAAAAAATCAAACGAACTCTTCAGAATCGAATGAGGTGTTTCACTGTGCACGTTTGCAATCTGCAATGGATTACTTGATGACAAGGCGATTTGAATAAATCTTCTCTGTTGAATCTCGAGTGATCGTTTGAAACGGGCCTTTCTTTGAAATTCTGCTTTGCTCGTCATATTCAGGTTCACGGCAATCGTCTTGTTCCCCCAAAGTCTCATGCAAGTCAAATCTCCCAAAGTCCTGGGTGCTCTGTCACTCAAGATCCAGTGGGGTATTGAATTCTGAGACATGTGGTGCCGCAAACATCGTCACTGCGTTGTGTGGCGAAGTTTCTGATCCAGCGCCGAGCAATTCTCTGCGTTAATGTGGGTAATGTAGCCAGCGCGAAATGACTTTGTCTTCAAGGAATGTCGGACAGAAAAATATAAATTGCCTAGAAGGCAATCGTCTATTAGCGGGCCAGGTGGTGAACCCTCTTGAAAAGGGACTTTTTTCTACCACCTTTTACCGTGTCAGGATGTTACTGCACGGTTGGTTGTGTTGGCTGGTCGCAATTGACTGCGACCAAGTGTTTTTATGGTGAGGAAAGAGACGCATGCGAACTGATGGACGAGTTGCCGGCTTTGCACGGCGAGGATTTACCCTGATCGAACTGTTGGTCGTGATTGCGATCATTGCTGTTTTGATCGCCCTGCTTTTGCCTGCCGTGCAGCAAGCCCGTGAAGCTGCTCGCCGGACCCAGTGCAAGAACAATCTGAAGCAGCTTGGCTTGGCCCTGCACAACTACCACGACAAGGCCAACGTTTTCCCACCTGGCTGTATCGATTTCGGTTCGGGAACCCGAGTCATCGGGACAGCCTTCACCGTTGGTCTGCTCCCAGAATTTGACCAGGCGCCTCTCTTTAACCAACTGTCAGCACCAGGTCATCTGGTTATTACCGGTCTGCCGACAACCGACGCCGGTTTCGCGGCTGCTCCCTACAACAATCAACTCGCTTCAACCCTCTCAGCACTGAAGTGCCCATCTGACGTGGGTGGCAACACGGTCACGAACGTCGATGTTTCTACCGATCGTTCCACCGGTGCTACTGTCGTCGCCGTGACCAACCGTTTTGGTCGGTCTAACTACCCTGCAGTTGCCGGGTGGTCAGGGCTATTGGCCGAAGTGGCACAAACGCTTCCTCCAAGCGGTGGAGCTTTGGCAGCAACCCCAGTTTTGACATCGAACTTCCGCGGAGTCTTTGGCCAGAACTCGCGAATCGGGATTCGCGACATGACCGACGGGACCTCGAACGTGATTGTTATCGGCGAACGATACACACCACGGGCCGAAGCCACGACCGATTCAGGCCACTCGAACTGGGCCGCAAACCCAAACCAGTACACCATCAACGGTAACGCGTCGCTTTTCGGTGACACCTACACTCGCATTAACGGCAACAACTTGGGTGGTGCTGGTGCCCGTGGCAATACAACTGGCTTCGGCAGTTTGCACACCGGCGTTGCTCAATTCTTGTTGGGCGATGGAACCGTTCGTGGCATTAGCGAAAACATCGACATTGGTATTTACCGCAACCTGTCGATGTGCAACGACGGCGCTGTTGTCGGTGAGTTCTAAACAAAGCGAAGCGTGGACAGCTTGTCCGCTCGCCTTCGCAAGACTGCAATAGTCGAGAAAATAAGGCGGTTGAGAGAATCCTCTCAGCCGCCTTGTTTCATTTAGAGCGAAGTGATTCGCCGTAGCGTGCGACATCGGCCTCAGTTACCGTAATCACCCGGCAAAAGCCTGTTGGTGTGCGGTCATAATGCAATTGGCCAGCAAGCGAAGGGCTGTGGTGGAGAAACTCGCCAACTGCGCGGCGATCCCAGTTGGCAGGACAAAC
>JAIXVG010000123.1 GCA_027483145.1 Planctomyces sp. | reverse complement strand
TGAGGTCTGGTTTGTTGATCAAAGTGGTGAAGTTCAGATCATCTCTCAGAATGACCTCATTTCAACCACAGTTGACCCTGTCCCTGAAGTTGATGTTCCGGCCCCGGCTGCTGAGGCACCAGCCGGTTTGCGATTGACTGGATCTGCAATCGTTTCCATCGCCCCCCTCAGAGATAGTTCGCAAGCCATTGTCGTGAATGGCAGTGGTCAAGCAGGCTTGTGGACACGTCAACCTGATAACTCTCTTCGTGCCAGTTTTCTACCAGCGGTCTCAAGTGCCACGCGTTGCTGGTTGAATGCTACTGAGACGGCAGCATACTTCGCCTTGAGCGATTGCTCATTGGTGCGGTATGAGTTGCAGACTGGGAAGCTAAGTCAATGCCTTCCGCCCGAATCCGTGGCGATCACGGCAGTCGCTTGGGACGAAGAGCAAGATATCATCTATATCGCTCGTGCCTCTGGGGAAGTCATTGCCGCCTGTGGAACAACCGGAAAAACGTTTTGGCGAAGACGGGTCTCTGATCTTCCCGTTCTGGCATTGGCCGCCAGTGGCAAGCGAAATGAGTTACTGGTTTCGCTCGTCGGAGAAGAACTGGCTAGGCTCGAACTGACAACTGGTGATGAGCAGGTTCGAGTGGTTGGGCTACCGATCAGCGTACGCCAGTTTGCGTACGCCTCGAACGAAGACCGGGCCATGTGCGCGACGAACTGCGGCCAAATTGTCCCAAGCCCTTATTGAGCCTGTGGACCGTTATTCTTAGGCGAGAGGGTTTTGCAGGACGGTTTGCGACGTCGTTAGGGAACGTCCATATGCTCAATTTGAATGCGAACAATTTCTGCTTCGCAATTGAAGAAGGCGTCCACAACTCGCGGATCGAAGTGGTTCCCCCGCCCCTCAGCCAGAATGGCGAAGCATTTTTCGCGAGGGAAAGCTGGTTTATAGACTCTCTTAGTGCTCAATGCGTCGAATACGTCGGCAACGGCAGTCATGCGGCCTTCGATTGGGATGTCTTCACCTGCCAAGTTGAGCGGGTATCCAGTTCCATCCCACCGCTCGTGATGAGTTTGCGCAATTCTGGCAGCCAGCATTAGCAGGGGTGAGCTGGCAACCGACAAAAGGTTTGCACCCAAATGGCTGTGCATCTTCAGGAGCGACCATTCGGTTGAGCGCAGAGGCTCGATAATCGACTTACCAAACGCACAATGACGCTGCATGATCTCGAATTGTTCGGGATCGAGCTTGCCCGGTTTTCTGAGAACTCCATCCGGAATGGCAATCTTACCAACATCGTGCAACTGGGCAGCCACCTCTAATGTATCGACATCGTGATCGCTGTAGCCTAGCTCGCGGGCGATTGCACCCACATACCGGCCGACACGAACTGTGTGCTGTCCCGTGTCGTCATCACGGAATTCGGCGGCGCGGGCCAGACAATGAACCACTTCGCGGCGCGACGCTTCGACCTCTGCGGTCCGAAATTGAACTTGGCGTTCCAAGTCATCCGCGTAGGCAATCATCGCATCCCGATAGTACTTGCTGGTTAAAGCATTCCGTACCCGAGGGAGCAAATCCGTTGGCTGAATCGGCTTGGCCAGGAAGTCAGTTGCTCCTAAGTCAAGGGCCTCTCGACGAACCTCGGAATCACTTGTGGCTGTCACAATCAGAACTGGGATATGCTGCAGTTGTTCGTCGAGGCTGATCACGTGCAAGATATCGATGCCACTGACTTGCGGCATCATCACATCGAGCAAAATCAAGTCAGGCCGTTGTTTGCGAATGAAGGGAATCGCAGCTGTCGAATCGCTGAGGCACTCGACCGACATATACCCCGCGTCATTCAGGTATTTGCGAACAATTTGGGTATTGATGATTTCGTCGTCGATCAGCAGGATGCTGGCCTCACGAAGTCGATCCTGAGGCTTGAACGAAATCAGCGGGGATAGCTGAGGACGTGAAAGTGGGGGGGCACCCAGCCGAGGCTTTGCTGTTCGAGGTGATTCGTCCTCGGTGGCATAAAAGAACGAACGAGGCACAACCAGAGGGGTGATGGTCGATGCACCGAGTTGGTTTGCTGGCAACAAATCGGAGCTCATATTGGTCCCTGCGGCTTGCCTCTGCCACGAAGCATGCAGTTGTTTTCTAAAGTTGGTCTTTAATGAAAGGCTCGCCAGCAGATTGTGCCGGTCTCAGACTTTGCCAAAAAAGAATGCCCATTCCTCCTTGTCTGACTGCTCAATCGAAGATCGTTTGAGGCAAGGCGAACCGGGCGGACTGGGCAATCTACCAATCCCTGCTCTTGATCGGGTGAAACTGAAGCCTTGCATGAACCCAACAGCCATTCGCCCGTTCCAGTGCCCGAAAAATCCCTTCATTAGGGGTAACGCCGCTACACATTGCAGACTCCTTAACCAACGGTTAGTCGTGTTGATTCGTGTTTACAGGGTGCGGCAGGTAATGAGATCTCTAGATTGGGCAATGATGGCACAGCCAATGGATCTTGACCCAACTGACGTCTTGGTTTAGGGTCCAAATTTGGTTGCCGCAGTTTGCGAGGAAATTGCTCCAAAACTGTAACACTCTTATGCACAAAGACTTACGAGCCACAACTCGATGTTCTTCCCATCAATCAAAACCCCTGTTTTCACATCGAGGAAGCCACCGGCTGTTCCTCGAAACGCGCGGGGAGTGCTGTTGTTGGGGCTGGCCCTGCTGGCCGGGGGCTGCGTCATTTTTCCGAGCTCGATGAATTCGCTTCCCTTCGAAGCCAGCAGAACCGCGTTACCCCCGCTCAAGGCGAAGCAAGACGCGATTCAAATCGAAGTCATGTTTGTTGACCGAGATGCTGATGATCCCGTCATCAGTCACGAGTTATGGCGGCAGGTCGATCAGCTAGGGACACTACCGGCCAAGGAGCGCCAAGCCCTTTTGGCAGCAGGGTTTGCGGTGGGGCAGGTGGGGGCATCACCTCCACCGGTTATCCAAACATTGGTCGGCCTATCCGAACAACCCGTCGAGGCAGCAGTCGTCGACACGAAACCGCTCATGGCCCGAAGACTGGTAATGCCC
>JAIXVG010000076.1 GCA_027483145.1 Planctomyces sp. | reverse complement strand
GAGATCGCCCCGTTCCACAAAGGCCCATTGAAGATCGCGCAACCAGCCATCGAGGCGATCAATCGAATCACGGACGTACAACTTGAGGTCGGTGGCAACCTGATCGTTGCGACTGCGTCCGGTGTGAAGTTTGCGCCCGACATCACCCAGCCGAGCAATGAGGGCGGTCTCGATGTGCATATGGATATCTTCCAGTTCCATCCGAAACTGGAATTCTCCTCGCTCAATCTCCTGGCCAATCTGCGAGAGGGTTTGGCAAATTGATTCCCCTTCCTTCTTAGTCAATAGCCCCACAGTGGCGAGCATGGTTGCATGGGCCTGAGATGCCCGGATATCAACCGCTGCCAGCCTCGCGTCAAACGAAATCGACTCGGTAAACCGCTCAACACGCGGATCGGTCTTGCCATCAAACCGGCCTCCCCAAGGCTTACCAGTTTCAGGCTGAGGTGAATTCGTCACAGTCTCTCTTTCGTCATTTCGGAGATTTGTCACGCCAACGGATCGTCGGAACCGCCATTGGCGATCGCGGCCATTTTGTTGCAATGCGAGGAACACGACCACTCGCGTGGCCCGGTTAGCTGAGTCTTTCAGACTTTCTCAAAGCCTGTCTTGGCCTACGGGAATCATCTGCGAAGTGAGGGTAACGTTCAACCCGGGCCGAACGTCGACCCAAACCCCGGGCCGGATAATCGCTACAGCCGACAAATTTTTGCTGGGCAAAAGGGGTAAACGGTTTGACACAGGGAGGAGCGTCGTTTTAGCGTCAAGGGGTCTGCCGATACGAATGTTTCTTCCAAAGCGAGTGGCTGCGATGTCCCAAATGATGCGAATCTCTCTGGCGGGTCTGATTGCCGTTGTTTCTGCAGGCGTATCGAACGGAGGTTCTCCAGACTTGCCCCAGAATGAGGCAGCAGGCAAACGTACCGTTCGGATCGAGCCCGTTCGAATCATCCCCGGGACAGCTGCGGCTGCTTCCCATCCGGGTGTGCAGATCATTCCAGGGACCAGTTTTCAATCCGTTGAAACGCGGCTCGCTCGGCGAGAAACAGCCCCTGCAGCCTTTCCCGAAATCCTCCCCACCCCATCGGCCACTGCTGCGAATCCTGCTGAATTAAAGATGGGGCTGGTCGCTGGTGGAGACCTTCCGACAGCCGAACCAGTCTTACTACCATCAGTGAGAAGCGACATCGCGGCGATCAGTGCCAATGATGCCAGTTTAGCCACGGGCGAGTCGCAGATTGCAACAGCAAGTTTTGATTCTGCACAACCGAATGCAGTCGTTCCGTACGAAGTTCCTGCCGGACCAAATCGAGTCTACTTACCAATCATTATCCCTGCGCTGACGCATTCGCATGTGAGCCCATGTGCAACATGCACCACGTCCCCTGGCGAAGAGCGACTGCGGCAGTACTTGTCGGTTTACGGTCAGATTCCGTTTAGCCGCAGCGAGTATGAAGCGAACCCCGGCTATCGACAGCAAGTCGCCATGGAATTGGTACTGGGCCAGCCGCGTCCGGTGACGATTCAGAACACGAACGTGACCGTCAACAATCAGGCTGCCAGCCCGTTTCTGAATGGCTATCCCTTTGCGGTCAGCCCATTTTATGGCTACGGGTTTGGCCGGATTCATGGCCGATACGGCTTTGTTTATCCTCGGTACCGCACCTACGTTCGCTGGTAACTCAAATGCCCTTGACCTCGATGGTGGACCGTTAAGGGAGTTCGTTTGCCTTCAAAATGTTGCGCGGATTTTTTCTTGTGCCGACAAGTCCATTTGGCGGGGTGAAGCAATAGTGACTCCGTCTGCAAACGGTCGGCATTCGTTGGCCGAACGTCGACGCGGCCAGCGACCTTGATTGCGAGCAACGACATACCTCCCATGACTTTTGGGCCGACCGCCGGACCGCTCTGGCAGCTTGATCACAGGGTGAAGTTGCGAAATCGACCGCGGTCCAGCTTCCAGCCCAGCCACCCTCTTGACGCCCATCAGAAATCACTGCCACGTGTTCCTATGGGTCCATTCTTGACCGTTTCCCAATATTCGAAACGTTCGGAATTTAGCGATTGAATTGGTCGATTTCTTGTTGGCACCAACATTCACTTGTCAAAAAGTGAGCGATGACCCTTGCGCAAGCAATTGTCACAAAAAGACTTACAATTTCGCACGGGCGAAGAACCAAGTCAGTTGGCCAGACTTTTGAAAATGAGATGAACGACTGATTTGAACGTTTTACTGACTTTTCTGGTTGCGATACGGCTGTAGCGACGGTACTTTGAGGAGAACGATTTGAACGATTTCTAGCATTGCGAGGTTTTGCACTATGGCCCGTCAATCCAAGTCAGCGAATCAGCCCGCAAAGAAATCGGCCGTCTCCACCTCTCACAAACGATCATCGCTCCTTAAACCTGTGGGTAATGAAACGACAGAATCAGGCGGTCCTGCAAGAAAAAAGAATCGGTCTGCTCAAGTACTAGCTAGCCAGCCAGAGCCCGCTCTCGCAGAGATACCTGCTTCAGGCTTGGCAAAAATCAGTTTCATTCCGAATGCCGAATTTGCCAGCCGGTCGAGAGCTGTGGAGTTTTTGGCACCGACGCCACCCAGTAAGTCGCGAGTATCGCGCGTTCAACTGCCCGAGGGCCTCCCTCCGTACCTTGCGTCTCTTTACCAAACACCGCTCCTCACTCCCGAGCAGGAAGTTCACCTGTTTAGGAAGTTCAATTATCTGAAGTACTTGGCCGCGACGACTCAAGGGACAATCCATCCAAAGCGGCCGTCAAAAGCGAAGCATCAGCAAGTGGCCGACTGGCTAAGCCAAGCCGAATTCGTCCGTAATCAAATCGTGCAGGCCAACTTGCGATTGGTTGTCGCAAACGCCCGCCACTTTGCCGATGGGGACCATTCGTTTGATGACCTCGTCAGCGATGGAAATTTCTCGCTGGTGCAAGCCGTTGAGAAATTCGATTTCGCTCGAGGCTTTCGCTTCAGCACCTACGCGACACACGCGATTCGGAGGACGTATTTCCGCCGGATGACTCGCCGTCAGCGCGAGAAAACGCGGCTTCACTTTGCGGATTCGGAAATACTGCAGGAAGCCCCAGAGCCGGAAGGAAACGAGTTTGTAAATCAGCGGCAACTCGACTTGTACAATGGTCTTCTCGACCGGATGGGAACATGCCTCAATGAGCGAGAACTGCTAATTTTGAAGGCTCGGTTTGGTCTCAATGTCGGTGGAGAAGAGGCTCCCACGTTGCAGGTGCTGGCTGCTGAACTGGGGATTTGTAAAGAGAGAGTTCGACAGCTTCAGAATCGAGCAATCGACAAAGTGCGGGTTTTGGCCTTGGAGATCCAGAAGGAACTCGGCCAGCCACTCGACTTGTTTGACGAGTAGTTCCACGCTCGCCAGCGGCCACAGTTAAATCGCGTGTGGAGCATGCCTTGCAGATTGCAAAAAATCAACGGGCCAATCGCGGTCGATTCGCTTTCTGCCGG
>JAIXVG010000096.1 GCA_027483145.1 Planctomyces sp. | reverse complement strand
TCTTCTAATCAGAATACGAGTCTGCAGATCAACTTGTTGACTCTCTTGAGGGGGAGTCGCATAATGCATGGAAATGAAGGTTGTACATATTTAACTGGCTCGGGATGTGCAGCGTTTTTTCAATATCAAACGCTGCAGCCTAGGTCATGATACCGGGCTGCAACTATCGCAATTTGGACTGGTGATTCAGGTAGATATGAACGGGAAGAGTGGCTTCCTCAATATCGAGTTTTGGTTGAAGTTGAGTTAAAGTGGTGACCGGTTTGGCAGAGAGTCTTAGTCGCTGATCATTTAATTTCCAGTTCTCTCTGCTCTGTGACGTACGAAACTTCGAACGAAACGGAATTCTGAACGAGTAGATGAGTTTTGGGTCATCACTGAAGCTGGAAAGGCTTTGGAACACCTTTTGCAAAGTAAAACTGCCCGATTTCCACCAATCAGTGTGAAGAATGACTGACGTAAGGATATCGGGACTGGATTGTCGCCAAGGATCTTTTGCCGAGTTCAAGTGTTGGAGCAAGCTTTACAAGTCAGACAACAACAACTTGACCCACCTGTCTGTTCGAGCGTCAGTGGAAGGGACCCCGCATTGCCCCCACTGGCCTGTCGATTGAGGTTGTTTCGGAGCCTGTCATGCCAGGGTTCCTGCTCCTCAAGGTCGATGGATTTTTTCGACACCCTCCCAATGTGTCGATCGTCCCGATGAACCAAGTTGCTGCTCTCAGCGGCATGAGGTCGTCTACCTCTGGGCGGATAACCGCCGTAGGACTGGATGAATTGACTAATCACGAATCGGCTGACCTGCCGAGACAAAAAGTCCCAGGCAGCCATACCGAAAAGGGAAGCCCTCTCGAAATGATAACTACTTATGCAGGACCGGTCACAGAGCCACAAACCGCGGGATTTCCGGAACTTCCGAATCAACTGGAAAAAGACCTCGTCCAAATCTTCAAGCTGTTGGCCGACGAAACTCGCCTGAAGATTTTGATGTACCTGCTCCGCGACAAAGAAATGCATGTTTCTGCCCTGTGCGAACGCTTAGGCCAAAGCCAGCCAGCAGTGAGCCATCACTTGGCGCTGTTGCGGGTTTCGGGTCTGATCGAGCCACGGCGAGACGGCAAACACAACTACTATTCAGTTCGCACCAAACACTTCCATCGTGTGATGGCAGAACTATTTACCAACATTGCGGGCGAGAACAACCAGGATGGAATTCGATTTCAGGACTTCATTTTGTCCCAGGAGTCATCAGCTTCCTGAATTTGAAACTCAGGATGTGTTGTTCTCGAACCAAAAAGCAGCAGTCAAGTCGACAATCAAAAAGGTGGAAGTGGATTATCCCGCTTCCACCTTTTTTCTTTTGTCTCGCCGTTTTCGCGTTTTGGATGATCCAAAGTTGATCGGCGAATCCTTTTCCCCCTCGAATCTCTCATGTACGATACGTCGTCGGGAAGATGATTGAACGTCGATCCTAAACGCGGCTTCGATTGAGCTAGTTGTTCGAGTGAAGGGGCAAAAACTGGATGGCCGAACGTATTGCAAAGCTGGCGCTCGCAGACGGCAGCGTCTTTAGTGGAACCGCGTTCGGTGCCGACGGAGAAGTATTCGGCGAGGTGGTTTTCAACACCAGTTTGACCGGCTACCAGGAGATTTTGACCGACCCTTCGTATTGCGGTCAGATCGTTACGATGACCTATCCGCAGATTGGCAATTACGGGATCAATGCCGAAGACGTTGAAAGTGCCGGGCCAAAACTGAAGGGTTTTGTGATTCGTGAACTATGCGAAGTTCCCAGTAATTTTCGCTCGACCGGATCACTCGATGAATACTTGAAGACGCATCAAGTGATTGGGATTGAAGGGGTTGATACGCGGGCGCTGGTTCGCAAGCTGCGCACGACCGGGGCAATGACCGGTGTCCTTTCCACGACTGATTTGGACGAAACTTCCCTTGTAGCGAAAGCCAGGAAGAGCCCTGATATTGTCGGGCGGGATTTGGTCCAGGAAGTGATGCCCAAGAGTGGCTTCGACTGGACTGAGCGACTTTCTCCGCTGTCAAATTCCCCGACGACAACGGTTACCACAGGCAAGACAGCTGATCCGCTGGTCGTTGCGATCGATTACGGGATGAAGTGGAACATTCTTCGGCATTTGACCGAACGAAACTGTCGAGTCCACGTTGTCCCCGGCACCACTAGCAGTGCCGAAATTCTGGCGATGAATCCAGCAGGGGTCTTTTTGTCGAACGGCCCCGGCGATCCGCGGCCACTTGACTACGCGACCACGACAATCAAGGGGCTGCTTGGTAAAGTTCCCGTTTTTGGCATTTGTCTTGGGCATCAGCTATTGGGTTTGGCATGTGGTGCCGAGATTTTTAAGCTGAAGTTTGGTCACCGTGGAGCAAACCAGCCGGTGCTGAATAAGCTCAACGGGCGAGTCGAAATCACCTCCCAGAATCATGGCTTCGCTATCTCCGCTGACACACTTCCTGATTCGCTCGAAGTGACCCATGTGAACTTAAATGATCAAACGGTCGAAGGGTTTCGGCACAAGTCGGTTCAAGCGTTTAGCGTCCAGTATCACCCGGAAGCGGCGGCAGGTCCGCATGACAGTGCTTACCTGTTCGATGAGTTTCGGGCCATGCTATAACAGCCTGGTGCGATTCGACGGGCAGTTATTCAACAGATGATTGCTCATTGCTGATTATCACCAATTGTCTCCCCCCCAATGAGGGTGTAACGCGACTCACATTTGGCTGGCGTTCAAACAAGCGCCAGGCGAATCATTTATCACTATCAATCCTCTAAAAAAGGTATCGAACGAATGGGAATTGAACGGACTCTGGTGTTGCTTAAGCCAGATGCAGTGGCACGTCGGTTGTCGGGAGAATTGATCAGCCGATTCGAGCAGAAGGGGCTGACGATTGTGGGGATGAAGCTGCTGCACGTGACCCCTGCTCTGTCGAAGCAGCACTATGCCGAACATGTGAGTAAGCCATTCTATCCCCAGTTGGAAGCCTTCATTACTTCCGGGCCGGTCGTTGCGCTGGCTTTGGAAGGGATCGGTGCGATCTCGGTGGTACGGGCTATGATGGGGCCAACGAATGCCCGGGAAGCAGCCCCAGGGACTATTCGCGGCGACTTTGGCACATCGCGACAGATGAATCTCGTTCATGGTAGCGATGGCCCGGACGCAGCCAAGAAAGAACTGGCGGTCTACTTCAAGCCAGAAGAACTGCTGACCTACGCAAATCCCCTGGAAGGGATGCTGTACGCCGGGGATGAAAAGTAGCGATAGCGGGTGGCGCAGGGGGAGTGCCAATCGCATCCCCTTTACCGAACTGTTTCAGTAGGGTTAATCCAAAAGGCTGGCTGATGGTTGCGGCATCGCCTGCCTATTGGGCGTGCGCAATCAGATCATTACTTCGGCCACTACTTTTCGACGATCTCCGTCTGAATCCAGCCGATTAACTCTTGTGCGACGTTGGATTTATGCCCAGCGAACTTAGCTAAAGTCTGGCCTTGTGGGCCAATGACTTCGACTGAGTTGCTGGCGTTTCCAATAGCGGTCGGGCGGTTCAGAACGATGGCGTCGCAGTTCTTTTCGCGCAATTTGCGCATTGCATTGACGTGTGCATATTCGTCCGATTCAAGTGCGAATCCAACGATCCACCGGTCCCCTTTGTTCAGGCCCATCTCAGCCAGCACATCGGCTGTCTCAACCAATTCCAGTTCGAGGCTAACTCCATTTTTGGCGAGCTTCCCCTGGAATCGCTCGCGCGGCTTGTAATCACAAACGGCTGCCGTTGCAATCACGCCGTCACAACCGTCAAAAAGCTTACGGCAGGCATTGAGCAATTCTTCAGTCGTTTCGACAAAATGGGCCTCGCAGCCAAGAGGGGGGGTTAGATCAACCGGTCCGCTGACCAATACGACCTGCATGCCTGCCTGCAATGCTGCTT
>JAIXVG010000261.1 GCA_027483145.1 Planctomyces sp. | reverse complement strand
TGACAGGCCTCGCGGTACAGCGGGTCGCGCTGCGCAACCAACTCGCGCAGCTTGGAGATCTCTTGCTGAAAAGGAGTTAGCTCGTCGGCCTTAGGTGGCTTGAGCAACACTGTTCCCGCGAGGGGCGTGTACGGCAAAGCCTTAAGTGCACCAAAAATTGATGCTGGAATTCCTGCTGCCAGAACGGCCAGAAAGGCCCAGAAGGCGACTGGAGTTTTACTGTACCAAGCAGTCCATGCGCAGGAGATCGACGAGACCATCAGGACCGCCGTAATTGTTCCCAGGATCCCTCCTGATGGAATCAGGATTTCCAGAATCAAAAATCCCAGCCCCAGGATCAGAAGAATTATCGCCCAGAATTCATAGGTATTCATGCTGGCTCAGTAAACGTGATGAAGTCGCCGTCCTCGATTCGTTGATTGTAGCAAGGATTCCATTGATGCGTTGGCCAACACGCTCCTTGGTCGATTGGTTCGGTCGGAATTCGGCTTGGCGTTGATCTGTCGATGCCGACAGGCAGGCGTGCGAAGCCCATCACTCACTAGCGACCTCGGCGAAAAGACCATCATGCGCCACTGACTGGTTCTTTGGCCACAGGAGGGGCATTGGGGACGCTGCTGCAAGGACTTAAGTTCAACAGTCGCCGAATCTGGGTCTGGATTTCGTTAGGTGGCAGGGTGCCATCAACATCGATGACCAGTTCTTTGCGGCGAAACAAATCGAGGGCCGGCTCGGTCTTAGTGCGATAGTCAGCGAGTCGCGCACGAATGGCGTCTTCATTGTCATCCATGCGGATATTAAGCTTCGAGCCACACACATCGCACAGTTCGGGATTAACCGGCCGGTGGTAAATCAAGTTGTAGTCGAGCTTGCATCGACCACAAAACCGACGAGCCAGGACTCGCTCGAAGACGACCTCATCCGAGACTGCAATATGGATCACCGCATCGATGTCATAGCTTTCCAGGAAAAACCGCGCCTGAGGCAGGTTTCTGGGAAAGCCATCCAGAATGAAACCAAAGTTCCAATCATGAATGGCCAGTCGATCCTGAATCAGGTCTTCAACGACTTCGTCAGGGGCCAAATGTCCTTCAGCAATCAGTCGTTTGATCCGGGCACCCAGCTTTGTATGCGACTGAATATGCCACCGCAGTATATCACCCACGCAAATGTGGACTAAATCGAAGTCGTCTTTGAGCAGTTTGGCTTGCGTTCCTTTGCCACAGCCCTGCACACCCATAATGACATATTTTTGCATGCGTTATTCACTTCTTTAGCAGCGTTGTCAGGCCCAACCGATGACTGTCTCAACAAAAAAGCATTGGCCACTGTTAAACGTTATCAGGTGTTGGATGAATCCATGGCTCACGATATTTGCGGGCCAGTTTGGCATTCGCTTCTGCATCGTTCGCGACGCAGCCCTTAGTCGCATCCCACACCAGCGAGCGGCCCAACTCCATCGACAAGTTAGCCAGAATGCAACTGGTCGACGAAATGTGACCCTGCTCGATATCGGCAATTGGTTTGCCCCGTTCGTCAATGGCCTTCAGAAAATCTTTCATGTGGGCACGAATCGCTGGCGCAACATGTTTTTCAAGGTCTGGTTCAGTTTTGTCATCGGGGAACTGCTCCAGCTCGTACGTGACATCTTTGTGAATCGGCTGACCACCATTGGTGTAATAGTCGTAGCTGTTCACGCTGCACTTGAGTGTGCCATTTTCACCGTAATAGGTGATCCCCCAAGGATAGGCCGGGTCGGGAGTAGAACCCCACGTGCGGTGCTGCCATTGGACGGTGAACTGGGGGAAGTCGAAACTGGCAGACTGAGTATCGCTGATATTCGAGATACTCTCTTTATCGACGAATATCCCGCCCTGTGATGAAACCCGAGTTGGCCAGCCAAGGTTCGTCATCCAGCGAACGGTATCGAGCATATGAACGCACATATCCCCCACGATTCCGTTGCCATACTCCATGAAGGCCCGCCAGCCACGGGGGTGAGTGATGGGAGTGAATGGTCGCATGGGGGCAGGGCCGGTCCACATTTCGTAGTCGAGATGGGCAGGTGCCTGAGCCACACCTGGGTTACCGCGTGCCCGCATGTGGTAGTAACAGTAAATTTCAACATGACCAATTTTGCCAATCTGCCCCGAGTCGAGGAATAACTCTTTCGCCTCTTTGAGGTGAGGCGTGCTTCGCCGCTGCGTACCGACCTGGACAACGCGGCCATGCTTGCGAGCCGCGGCCAGCATCGCCTGACTTTCCACAATGTCGACCCCGGTCGGCTTCTGGACATAGACGTCGGCTCCAGCCTGCACTGCTGCAATCATACAGAGGGCATGCCAATGATCGGGGGTGCCAATGATGGCGATATCCAGGTCTTTTTCAGCCAGCAGCTTCCGATAGTCACTGTATTGTCGGGGCGTTTTCTTTGAGACTTGCTTGGTGGCGACAATCTCGGCTGCTTTCGAAAGCATCTGCGAATCAACATCGCACATCGAGACAACTTCAACCGGCTCAACTTGCAGTAGCCGAAAGAGGTCGCATTTGCCGTACCAGCCGCACCCAATCACCCCCACTCGTCGCGGTTTGCGTGCGTCTGCCGCAAACACATGGGACGAAAGCTGTCCCAGCCCGGGGAGCGCGGCGAAGGTCAGGCCCATCGCCGAAGTAGAAAGCCCATGCTTCAAAAACTGACGACGATCCATAGTGAAGAGCCCTTCCAGCGAGCGTGTGGTAGACTGATTCGGTGTGGCGTTCATTGATTCTGGTGGTTTGGATTGTCGCCCGAACGGAATGACAACCGCCAGGTTGGCCCGGATGGCTGGAAATGCCCTCTGTCCGTGGCAGATGGTTGCGTTCGAGCATTCCATCGCCCGCATTTCGTCCTTTTCTTACTGCGAGTTATACGAGACCGGGACCGGTTCGCGAAAGCGTGGCGGGGAAGTGGAGGGAGTGAAGGCCGTCACCTATCGCTGCCCGCTCGGCCGCCGATTTTCGGCAGAAAAGACCGGGAACCGCCCCCAACTAGAATTGGTTCCGGGCCGAATTGGCTTCAAGTTGGGAACCAGATATAACCTATGGGATGATTATGCAAGTAGCGACGGGTT
>JAIXVG010000610.1 GCA_027483145.1 Planctomyces sp. | reverse complement strand
GATCTTGTCGAGTCCCTGGATCCTCTATCAACTCTGGCTGTTCGTCGCGGTCGGCCTTTACCCCCACGAACGCAAGTACGTTTACATCTTCTTTCCTATGAGCATCTTTCTGTTCCTGGCCGGGGCACTCTTTTGCTATTACGCCGTCTTCCCGTATGTCCTCGACTTCCTCCTGGGCTTTAATATTCGCATGGGGATCGCCGCCCAGATTCGCATCTCCGAGTGGATTACCTTTGCTGTCACATTGCCCGTGATGTTTGGTCTCAGCTTTCAACTTCCCCTCGTTATGCTCTTCCTCGAACGAATCAACGTCTTTACTGTCGAGATCTATTTTAAGCAGCAGCGCATGGCCATTTTCGTGCTTGCCATCGCCTCCGTTATCCTGACCCCCTCACAAGACCCCTTCAGCATGCTCTTGATGCTAGGGCCACTAGTCACGCTCTATTACTTCGGAATCTTGCTCTGCATGCAAATGAGAAAAGCTCCTCCGGCAGCAGTCGCAAGCTGATCAGCAACCGTCACGTTTCGTGTAATCTCAATGCGTCATCAATATGCAGAAAGCCCTTAACAATGCAGATCCCTCGCTAACGCTTCGAGCTACGACCGGTTGAGCTGACTCACTGCAGCCACGGCGGGGGTTAAGCGACAGCAGCCAACTGCAACGGATAGAATTTCGCTTTCCTCGCTCCTTAGCCCGAAGCGTCAGCGAGGGGCATCATCGTTTGAGCCTGCATAAGTTGTAACCTCATTTAGTCAGGTGTTTTCTGAGGTTTCTTAGCCATTGAGACGTGAATGGCCCAACTTCAAAAAGCGTCAACAAGGGGCATAGCACAACCACTGTCGATAATCAGCAAGCATGTTGCAGCGACTAAGTAAAAGTGGCCTCATCAATAAGGTCGCACAAACTCTTGGAACCTTCCATGAATCCCCGCCGTGCCGGTTCGGAGACCCCAAATCGACTAGAAACATGCCCTCAGAAAGTTCTCACATAGGCTCTAAACTTGCCCATCGTCACCCTCAATCGCCAACCCCACTCGAAAGCAAGCTGAATGCCGCAACCATTGCGACCTGAAGGGGGCTTTCTCGGTTATCAGCGGCTCGCTCAACTCACCGCCGGTCCCGACGGGATCGTCTTCTCGGCACGCAGTGCCTTCGATTACCAACCAGCCGAAATCCGCCAACTCACCCGGCTGGCCGTCGCCTCCCCCAGCGAGCGACTCCGCGTCACGCGCCGCCTCAATACCCTGCAACTGGCGCAGCACCCCGGTCTTGTCTCCCTCCTTGTTCAGGAACTCGACACCAGACTCCCAGGCATCGTTTGCCAACCCTTCTATACCTGGCCCGTTTTCGACCAGGCTCATCGAGATGCCGCCACCCTTCTCGAATTGCTCGATGTGGCGGTTGCGGTCGCAGGTGCGATTGATGCACTCCATCAAGTGGGGCTAATCCACGGCGGCCTCTTTCTTGGAACAGAGCCAACCCAGGCTGTTCGCATCACCGCCGATAAGCACGCGTTAATCGATGGAACACGGCTGTTGCTCAATCAGCCGCAACGACCCATCACCGGCCTCAGCGATCACGACTCCCGCGTCGACGAACCAATCGTCGATGACGATGTCGGCCAACTCGCTCACTGGATCGCCTGGCTGTTCGCCAGTTCTTCGCCCGGCATCCTCAAACGCCTTCCATCTCAGTTGGCCCCGCGCGCCCGGGCAGGCCTGTTGCAACGAGTATCGGCTGCTATCGAACGCGATTCCGAAGAACGCCCCACTGCAGCCGAGCTGCTCTCATCGCTTCTTCTCTTAAGAACCGCTGCCAAACGGGAAACTCAAGACACCGATCTCGACCAAACCCGAAACATCCCCCTCCCGCAAGATTCGTTGGGGGGAACCATTATCTCCGAACAGGGGACTTTGGACGACGAGGCAGCCACGACACCCCACACCCCATTTCGCGAACCAGTCCCCGGCGACCATATCGGCCGATTCGAAATCGAGCGCAAACTCGGCCAAGGGGGCATGGGGGCCGTTTATCTCGCCACCGATCGCTCCAGCGGCGAACAAGTTGCCATTAAAACTCTGCTTGCCACCACCGCGCAGTCAGCCCACGCGCTCAGGCGTTTTCGCAAAGAGGCCCGGCTCCTGGCAGCCGTCAACAACGACTATGTCGCCAAACTCATCGAAGCCAACGAGTCCAATGGCCTCAACTATCTGGTAGTCGAATACCTCCCCGGTGAAACGCTCAAAACTCTGCTCGAACAATGTGGCAGTATCGAAGAGCCAATTGCCCTGGGAATCATCGCCGACGTCGCCCGCGCACTGGTCGAAGCTCACGACCTCAGCATCGTTCATCGCGATGTCAAACCCGAAAACATTCTCCTCGCTCAGCCTCAAGATGTAGGTATCCCTGGCCGCAGAAAGCCAATCACCTTTCGCAACGACCAGCCCTGGGTCAAACTCTCTGACTTCGGCCTGGCCCGCTTTATCGAACAAACCGAATCACTCGAAGTCACCCGAGCCGGAGCCATCCTCGGAACACCCCTTTACATGGCCCCAGAGCTCTTTAAGGGAACCGGCGAAGTTGCACCTCAGGTCGATATCTACGCCCTCGGTGCCACTCTCTTCGAACTACTCACCGGACGACCGCCATTCCTCTCAAACGATCTCCTCGCGCTCGCTTCCCTCCATGCATTTGAACCGTCACTCCCCGTCGATCGGCTCAACCCCAAGATTACCTCAGCCACGACCTCCCTTGTTGCCAAAATGCTGGCCAAGCGCCCCAACGAACGCTTCGCCGATGCGCGGCACCTTCTGGCTGAACTCGAACGTCTGCTGGGAGCAACAATCACCAACATCGCCGTTCATCCCAAACCACCCGCAGCAGCCCCAGGAACCACCCGTTCTGCCACCTACGAATGGAACCTGCACGCCACCCCCGAACAGCTCTGGCCACTTGTCTCCAACACCGAAAGGCTTAACCGGGCCGTTGGTCTCCCCGCAGTTCGTTATCGATCTGTGAACGACCCTGCGACAGGCCTGCGCCGCTTCGCTCAATCCCGCATCCTCGGCTGCGATCTCGAATGGGAAGAGCATCCCTATGAATGGGTCGAAGGCCGAAAAATGGGTGTCCTCCGCGAATTCACGAAAGGCCCCTATCATTGGTTCCTTAGTAGCGTTGAACTCACGCCACTCGTCGATGGCGGTACTCATCTCAAGCAAACGCTCACCATTCTCCCCCGGCATTGGATTGGAAAACTCGTCGCTCGCATTCAGCTAAAATCAAAAGCCGGAAAACTTCTCGACCAGGTTTATCGCCGCATCGATCGCGAACTGTCTGCCCAGCACGAACAGGGTCAATCAACAGTCGATCCCTACGAGCACTCACCACCTTTCGATCGGCTCTCTCGTCGCCGTCTCGATCAGCGACTGTCACTCCTCCGCGAAGTCTGGCGGTTCGAATCACTCACAACTCGCCTTGAAGACTTCATTGCCAACGGGCCAATTCAAGAACTCCAAAAGATCCGCAGCTACGCCCTGGCCGATCGCTGGCAGGAAAGCCGCGATCACGTCACCGAACTCTGCCTAGAAGCCACATCCGCCGGACTGCTTGCCATGCGCTGGGATATCCTTTGCCCTCGCTGCCGAGTTCCCAGCCAATCACTCGATTCGCTGCGAGAACTGGCTAATCACGGAAACTGCCCTGCCTGCCAGATCCAATTCGAAACCGACTTTGCCCAATCGGTCGAACTCACTTTTCGCGTTCATCCCGAATTACGCACTGCAGAAGAGGGCCAGTACTGCATCGGCGGGCCCTGGCATGCACCCCACGTCATCGCCCAATTGCGACTCGATCCCCAAGAACGGGTTGAACTGGAAACATCACTCCCCGCAGGCGACTACCTCTTAACCAGCCCTCAATTGCCCCACCGCTGGGAACTTCAGGTCAAACCAAGCGGTGCCCCCTCGCTGGCAAGCCTCTCTCTATCGCGCGGCACAATCGGGTCTGAAAGTCTCTCGCTCCGTGCGGGCCATCAAGTCCTTCGGCTCACTAACCTGACGGCCAACCTTATCATCGTAAAGCTTGAACGAACCCTTCCTCGTAACGATGTGTTAACTGCCGCCCAGGCCACCACCCTGGCCACCTTCCGCAATCGTTTCCCCAACGAAGTTCTTGGCACCGATCAATCAATGGTGACCACCCGCGTCGCTCTCCTCGCCTCGTCTATCTTCGAAGTCGAGATGCTTTATGAACAACTGGGAGACAGCGAAGCACTGCAACTGATTCGCGAGCAAGCGAACGTCGTCTCAAGTGTCATACGCAAATGCCGCGGCACGGTCGTCAAGTGGCAGGCCGATCAGCTCCTCGCCGCCTTTCACGATGTCGCGGATGCTGCCAAAGCCGCCTTGGCCTTACAGCCGGCCGTCGATCAAGTGGCTGCTTGCCAATCGATCTCCCTTTCGGTCGGCGTCCACGCTGGCGAAGCACTCGTCACTACCCTCAACGATCGCCTCGACTACTTCGGTTCAACCACCCGCATCACCCAGGCCCTTCCCTCGGCCGCTGGCGACCGCGGCGTCATCCTCACCAGTGAAGTCTATATCGACCCTGCCGTCGCCGAACTGATTCAACCTTTCACGTGGACCTACTCCGACAATCGCTTCGCCGGCACCACCTGTTCCTACGGCCACACATCTCTCCCCAACGAATCGAGTCCTCAATCCAACGCGGAATCGAGCTAAGAGCCTGTCCGAATACCCAGTTAAGGTTGTTCGACACCACTTCGACTGTCGAAGAGGGCTGCATGCATTAGAGGGCATTCGGATAGGATCTTAGTTCACTCACCCCAGTAATCTGTGTTGCTGAGCCGACGATGCCAATCGTCGGGTTCTGCAATTTTGCTCTTGGTGTTTCCTTCTCCACATCTACCTGTGACCACCCGATGGGTAATCACAGGTAGATGTGGCCGGATGGCAAAGCCCCAAGACGCTACTTCATCCGCTTCTGCGAAATTCTTCGTCCAAGATTGCTGACGTTGCTTTCAACTGACTATCGACCAAATCACATACGCACATCGTGTAATGCGTAGTTTGGTCTCAAGACTCTAAGCTGAAGCGGGTTGTGTCACTGGACGTCAGCAGCGTGAGTAGTCCGAGTTAAATGATCGATGGATTGCGGCCCTGCCTCCCAAAACATTCGGACAGAACGAAGAAGGTTGGTGCCCACAAGCCAACGAAGATGCCTGCTCGTTCGGCGTGAGCCGCATCTGGCTCTCTTAAAACAAACCAAACGGCAACTGATCCCGCGATTGACAAAAAACCCGCGATAAAACAAACGATCCCTAGAATGCGATACAAAGCTGGCGACATAGTGGTTTCCTGCAAGCGATCATCAATTGGTAGATAGGAATCGAACAACGCAGCGGCGTCGCGACATTTACCGTCAGGGGATGGTAGTCCTTACCGAAGTCTGCACCAGTGCCGCGTCTGTCAGTTTTCTGGCTTCATTGTTTTGAAGTCCATCATGCTCAGCAGATACAACGCAACCGCTCGTGAAAGTTCTCTGAACGCTTTTAATTCATTTAGCGGTCCAGTTCGACGAAACAGTCCCCACCCATCGGGTAGTCCGGCCAACTCGGGGTCGGATTGCGAAGCCATTCGATGCTGCGCCATCCGCTTTCACGAATCACTCAGCCTCAATGGCTAATCTCCTTTCCATCAACCATCCACTAACCCGTACTGAATACAGCAGACCCCGAAAACGCCCGTGTCTCCCGTCGTTTTTTTTCGCTACCGGGTCCTTCCCTCCCCAAAATCGTTCAGAAGCCATTTCTCGCCGTAAGCCATTACCAAAAAACGACTTACAAAATGCCGCCTTCATAGTCTCGCCGTTTCCAATGATTCGTATCGGGATTTTCTGTTCTGTTTGCCGACCTATTAAGCTATCCTTCCCTTGTCGCAATCAGCATTGCAGCCTCGGTGGCGACACTCCTGCCTGATTTGCTTTTCCAGCTGACATCCAGTTAGCGACTCACCAACCCGTAGTCTCGTTCGGTCCCACATCTGGGATCGCTTACACTTAATCCGTCGCCCCAACTCAATACCCAGCTTCCTCCCAAAAATCCCTTTAGCATCCGGTCTCCAGCATCCCAGATATCCAAAACGCTTACCAAATACCGCCTGATCAGCATCATTCGATTCACTCTTTGACGAAGGTAGACCCAATGCCGGCTCTCTCGTTCTGGCGCTCCTCCTTGCCAAACGGCGTAACCCAGTCGTCCCTATTCGCAGAGGAGTCAGGCTCCCTGCCACTGAGCTTGGTCCGTTCGTTCGTCGCCAGCCTCGCCTGTGGTGTAGCTGTGCTGGCCAATATCTCGTTCGCCGTCGCAGCCGAACTACCCCAATACACCCGGCCGCCGGTTGTCATCTCGCTCGATTACTCTCCCGATGGCCAGTTCCTGGCCGTCACCGGCTTCCGCGAAGTCTTCGTCTGCAAGGCCGATGGCTCAGGAGTCGCCCATCGCCTCGTTGGCAACTCCGAACGAATTGAAACAGTTCGCTTCTCTCCCGACGGAACCCGCCTGGCAGTCATCGGTGGCAATCCAGCCCGTAATGGTGAACTGCAGGTTTGGGACTGGGCCAATGAAAAGCAGCTCTTAAGTGTCTCCTTCACCGGCGACACCCTCTACGGCGGAAGCTGGTCACCCGATGGCAAGTTGCTCGCGTTCGGAGCAGCCGATAACGGCGTCCGGGCCATCGACTCAACCACCGGCGAACAAGTCCTCTTCCAAGGAGCACACAGCGACTGGGTCCGCGATACGGTCTTCTCCGCCGATGGTTCACACTTGGTCTCCGTGGGCCGCGATATGACCACCAAACTTACCGAAGTCGGAACCCAGCGCTTTGTCGATAACGTCTCGTCGATTACACCCGGTGGCCTCAAAGGGGGTCTGCAGACCGTCGCCCGCCACCCCAGCCGTGATGAAATCGTCATCGCCGGTTCAGATGGCGTTGTCCGGGTCTATCGCATGTTTCGACTCACCGCTCGTGTCATCGGCGACGATGCCAACCTCGTCCGCATAATGCCTCCGATGCGCGGCCGCGTCTTTTCAGCAGCCGTCTCCAAAGATGGCCGCCGGATCGCTGCGGGTAGCAGCCTCGATGGCAGCGGCGAAGTCGCCGTCTACTCCTACGAGTTCGACACGACCTTGCCCGAAAACATTAAGGCCATCAACCAGAAGATCGCCGACAGCCGCTCAGCCGAAGAGCGTGCCTTACTTGATCAGTACCATCACGAAGGCGTTCAGCAACTCGCAAAAATCGATCTCCTAAGCACCAGCGTCTATGCGGTCGCTTTCTCTCCCGATGGCCAGTCTCTCGCGGTCGGTGGGGCTGACGGAATCATCCGCCTCTTCGATCCCGAAACGGGCGCACCCAAAGGAGAGTTCGGCTTTGCCCCCATCACTCCCGCAAACGCTACCCAAACTGCAGCAGCCACGAGACCAGTCAAGCTCAATTCGGGCGAGCGTGAAGCACTCCCCGAAGGAGCAACGATCACTGGGCTAACCGTCAGCCCGATGTCGATCACGCTCGAAAGCCCGATGGATACCGCCCAGTTTGTCGTGACCGCCACCCTGGCTGACGGAACATCCATCGACGCCACCCGCGCCGTCAATTGGAAGCTCTCCGAACCGGTCATTTATCTCAGTGCCGATGGCCAGGTCGAATACGCCACACCCGGCCGGGGCCAAATCGACTTCTCACTCGCAGACAAAACCGCATCGGTCTCAGTCAGTACTCTCGCTCACAACAGCCCACCCGACTTTGTCCGCGATGTGAACCCCGTCCTGTCCAAGCTCGGCTGTAACCAGGGAACATGTCACGGCGCCGTCGCTGGTAAAAACGGCTTCAAGCTGTCACTCCGAGGATATGACCCCCTCTACGATATTCGCGCCTTAACTGACGACCTCGCCTCGCGCCGGGCCAACCTTGCTTCCGCAGCCGATAGCCTCATGCTCCTGAAGCCGACTGGAGCAGTCCCCCATGCGGGTGGAGAACTGCTGGAAGCGGGCGATCCTTACTACCAGACCATTCACGACTGGATCGCCAACGGCGCGCGGGTCGATCTCCAAACACCCAAAGTCGTCAAAATCGAAATCGAACCCAAAGACCCCATCGTTCAGAAGATTGGCTCACGGCAGCAGATGCGAGTTGTTGCCACCTACGCTGATGGACGATCGCGCGACGTCACTCGCGAAGCCTTCATTGAATCGGGCAACTCCGAAGTCGCTGTTGTTGGTAAAGGGGGCCGCATGGGAACTGTTCGCCGTGGCGAAGCACCCGTCATGGCCCGATTCGAAGGTTCTTACGCAGCCACCACTCTCACCGTCATGGGAGACCGAACTGGTTTCCAATGGCAGGAACCACCTGCTTATAACCAGATCGATCAGCTTGTAGCGCGGAAGTGGGAACGGATGAAGATTCTCCCCTCTCCTCTCACCACCGATGCCGAGTTCTTGCGCAGAGTCTGGCTCGATTTGACCGGATTACCACCAACTGCAGCCGAAGTGAAGGCATTCCTCGCAGACAGTCGCGATCAAAAAACCAAGCGTGAGGCGATGATCGACCGCCTCATCGGCAGCGATGATTTCGTCGAGTACTGGACCAACAAATGGGCCGACCTGCTTCAGGTCAATCGTAAGTTCCTGGCTCCCGAAGGGGCCGCCGCGTTCCGTCAATGGATTCGCCAGCACGTCGCCGCCAACACCCCCTATGATCAGTTCGCCCGGGAAATCCTCACTGCCACCGGCTCAAACAAAGACAACCCGGCCGCTTCGTACTTCAAGGTTCTCCGCACTCCAACTGAAACGATGGAGAACACGACGCATCTCTTCCTGGCTGTCCGGTTCAATTGCAACAAATGCCACGATCATCCGTTCGAACGTTGGACCCAGGACCAGTACTACCAGACTGCAGCCTTCTTTGCCCAAGTTGGCTTGGAACGAGATCCCGAATCGGGCGACCGCTACATCGGCGGCTCGGCCGTCGAAGGAGCCAAGCCACTCTATGAAAAAGTCGTCGACCTGACTTCTGGCGACGTACTGCACGATCGCACGAAAAAGGTCACTCCGCCGCTGGTCCCGTTCGCAGCCACCTCGTTACCACCGGTTAACGAATCACGCCGCGCTCACCTGGCAGCGTGGATGACAGCTCCTGATAATCAGTTCTTTGCCAAAAGCTACGTCAATCGATTGTGGGGCTACATGTTTGGTGTTGGAATCATCGAACCAATCGATGACATTCGCGCCGGAAACCCGGCTTCCAACCCCGAGCTGCTCAACCACCTGACCGACGAATTTGTAAAGTCCAACTTCAACGTGCGGCATATGCTCCGGCTGATCTGCTCTTCCCGCACTTACCAACTGTCGGTTGCCACCAACAACTGGAACGCCGACGACAAAATCAACTACTCCCATGCCACCGCCCGCCGCTTACCGGCAGAAGTTCTGTACGATGCGGTGATGCGAGCCACCGGCAGCGGGGGTTCTATTCCGGGTGTGGCTGCGGGAACCAGAGCAGCAACGCTCCCTGATTCCGGGATCGATCTGCCCAGCGGGTTCTTCACAACGTTTGGCCGCCCGGTTCGGGAAAGTTCGTGTGAGTGCGAACGGTCGAGCGGGCTGCAATTGGGCCCTGTAATGGCTCTCATTAGTGGTCCGACGATCGCTGATTCAATTGTTGACCCGGCTGGAGCACTGGGGCCACTGGTGACCAACCAAGGGGATGATCGCGAAGTCATTCAAGAAATCTTTATGCGGGTCCTCAACCGACCTGCCACCCAGCCCGAAATCGATGCCGCACTTGGCTCGATGATGCGCGTCCCTGGCGACCATGCTCAATTGGCCAAACAATTGGCAGAGCTCGAAGCCAAGCTGGCACCAGTTCGGCAAGAACAAGAAGCCGCACGGCTCGCGAAAGTTCAACAAACCGCTGCCGAACTGGCCCGTTTCGAAGTCGAAATCGCTCCCGTTGTCGCTCAGCGCGAAAAGGACCGCCTTGCCAACGTCGCTCGGCTCGAAGCAGAGCAGGCAGCCCGGCATCAAGAGATTGCCGCCACGTTCGAATCATGGGCTGCCTCGCAGCAGTTCCCCGAATGGACACTCCTCAAGCCCCAAACCCTCGATGCATCGAACATGGCCAAGCTTGAACAAGAAGCAGATGGGGCCATCTTCGCTGAAAACAAACGGGGACCGGTCACCTATACCCTGGTCACTGCTGAACCAATCAGCAAGTTGACTGGACTTCGTTTGGAAGTCTTGACTGACGACCGCTTGCCAAACAAAGGCCCTGGCTATTCTGTCACGAACGGGAACTTCGTTCTGAACGAATTCGCGGTTGAACTTCTGAACACAGCCAGTGGTGAAGTGACCAAAGTTCCGCTGACCGCTTCGTTCGCTGATTTTGCTCAATCAGGCTTCAGCATTCAGGCTGCTACCGATGGAGTGGTCACTGGGGACGGAAACGGCTGGGCCATTTATGGCGGTCACGGTAAACCTCACTGGGCCGTTTTCGAATGTGCTCCAGTCGACATCCCTGCCGGAACCCAATTGGTCATTCGGCTACACCAGAACTACAGCGATGCAACTCATTCGATTGGCAAGTTCCGCGTTTCGCTGACTGGTGACGCCGGGCCACGCTCACTGGGCTTACCCGGAGAAGTTGAAAGCCTCGTCAAGTTGACAAAAGTCGGGACACTTGCCGATACGGAAGCTCAAAAGCTGACAACGTTCATCACCGAGCGAGATGACAAGTGGAAGCAGCTGACTGCGGAATTGGCCAGTGCCCGTCAGCCGTTGCCAACCGATCCAGGCATTGTCGAACGCAAGGCTGCATTTGAGTCAGCCAAGAAGCCCGTTCAAGACGATCCAGTACTGGTGCAGCTACGCAAGGATTTTGCCATGTCAGCCACCCAAGCCTCGAACCCGCGATTGACGATGGTCCAGGATTTGACTTGGGCACTCATCAACAGCCCCGAGTTTCTGTTCAATCATTAAACTTGTTTTTGTCACGTCTCCCCCAGCAACACTTTCCCCGCGTTACAAGATGGAGTTCATGCGATGATCGTTATTCCCGGCCAGCCAGGCAAAGATTTGTGTGATCGACATTTGGGTGTGAATCGCCGCGCCCTGTTGCGAGTGGGTGGTTCCGGCATGCTCGGCTTAACGCTGGGGAGCATGCTGAAGATGAAGGCCGCCAGTGCTTCAACAGATGGTGAAGGGGGCTGGGGCAAGGCCAAGAGTGTTATTCTGGTCTATCTGCAGGGTGGTCCCAGCCACCTCGATCTCTGGGATCCTAAAGAAGGGGTCCCCGATAACGTGCGAAGCGTCTTCGCTCCCATCGATACGCGCCTGCCTGGGGTCCAGTTCACCGAGCTCTTGCCCCGGCTCGCGACTGTGAACGACAAGTTCACCACCATCCGCTCGATGAGCTATACGCCAAATGGTCTTTTCAATCACACGGCTGCCATCTACCAGATGATGACTGGCTACACGACCGACAAGGTCAGTCCATCGGGTCAACTTGAACCGCCGAGCCCGAAAGACTTCCCGAACTTTGGTTCGAACATCATTCGGTTAAAGCCCGCCAAAGAGCCAATGCTCCCATTCGTGATGCTGCCGCGACCGCTGCAGGAAAGCAATGTGGTCGGGAAGGGGGGAACGGCCGGGTTCCTGGGCAAAGCCTTCGATCCGTATACCCTGTATCCCGATGGGGACGACATGGATATGTACAAGATGGATCGAATCAAGGTCGACGACTTGCAGCTTCGCCCTGAAGTCTTCGCCAGCCGACTCGATCGTCGCGCTAAGTTGCGAGATGCACTGACCTCAGTCACCCCTGCCATCGATCAGGCTGTTGCCGACTACAAGCTGGGTGAATACTACGAGCAGGCTTTGAGCCTCGTCATTTCCGGCCGGGCACGTGATGCGTTCGACCTGTCGGCCGAGTCAGCCGGTACCCGCGAGCGCTATGGTCGCAATACCTTCGGGCAAAGCTGCCTGTTGGCCCGTCGACTGGTCGAAGCGGGTACTCGCGTGGTTGAAGTCGTCTGGCCCAAGGTGGCCAACAGCGATAATCATTCGTGGGACGTGCACGTCGGCCTCAATGAACGGATGAAGAACCAGTCAGCCCCAATGCTCGATTCGGGTCTTTCTGCTCTGATCTCTGACCTCGATGAACGAGGCCTGCTGTCAGAAACGCTGGTGGTTGCCGTGGGTGAATTCGGCAGAAGCCCGCAGAAGGGGGTTAGCACTTCGGGTAATGGAAACAGTGCCGATGGCCGCGATCACTGGCCATACTGCTATACCGCCGTTATCGCGGGGGCGGGAGTTAAGGCTGGCAACGTCCACGGGAAGAGCGACAAGACTGGCTCGGCCCCGCTCGAAGATCCGGTTCACCCCGGCGAACTTCTGGCGACTATTTACCATGCCTTCGGCATCGATCCCGAGACGATCGTATACAACCACTTGAACCAGCCACGCGAACTGGTGAAGGCCCAAGCCTGCACCAAGCTCTTCGCCTAGGCCGCGTGGCGGCTTTGGTCGCGTCTTGGCACGGGTTAGACCATGTGGGCCGGTGTCCGCGAGGGGCCGGGCTGGGAGAGTTCGGTTCCGCTATTCAGGTAAGGCCCGCTGTGAGGACCAAGCATAGAGAGTGATAAGTACTCATAGAGGGAACATCAAACACAGCAGAAAGTGTCTTTCTCAGTTGACGAGAGATATGAAACTCCCTGTGTCAAAGTTGTGGGCATTGTTGCAAGCTAATTGAATTGCTTAGTCTTGCTCCAGAACCCGAGAACCTGCGTTGTCGGGTCGGTTGGCTGTAAGTAGACATTGCGGCAGGGCTCAATCGCTGCATGAATTGGGAGATTCGGCCGGAGCTGGAAGTTCGACTGGTAGCCCCTCTTCGATCGGCTCAGGCTGTGGATCGGCCGAGGCTGGTAAAGGGCCGAAGTCCGCTCGGGCTCTGTGGAAGGGTCAACCTTCGGAAATATCTGCCACCCCTTCGCGTGAGCTTTGCGCTGCACGATCTCGCCAGGATCTTTGGATTGGGCAACGGCTTGCATGTTTTCGACCAGCCTGCGCGTTGCAGCCGCATCAGCAGTTTCGCGGATAAGCTCCGAATGTAAAGATGTCTCTCACTGCTAGGCTTCGTAGCGGAAAAACGTTCGGTTACGCTGCCACACCGATCCCGTCCAGCAACGTCAAATGAAAAAAGGGCCCCTGTTTCGAAGGGGTTTCTGCGTTGAAAGTGGCGGGGACAGGAATTGAATAACCTCTGTTTTCTGGCGGAAAACCGCAAAATCGGCCCCAAAGCGCTGCGAATGATGCTGTAACCGCTGCGGCAAACCCAAGCGAATGCAGCCCGAATCCCGCCGTAAGCCAGTTGCTTCGGTCGCTCGCCCTTCGCCTCTCGCAGTCAGACGCCAGCGACGTGTTGGCCGTCTGCCAGACATAGCCGAGATAATCGACCGACGATCGAGAAGCGTTGTTCATTCACGCATCGACGCTATCGGCCCAGTGCCATCGCCCAGAAGATCGGGATGAGAATTCCTGTTTCACTCCCTGAACGGGGCAAATCTCCCGGCAGGGGTCTCCAAGGAACTTCCCCCCATTGAGGACGCCAGGACGTTGCGGTCCCCTTGGCGGGCTGATGTTTTTTGCGATGGGGCAAAGAGGTCGGAAGCGCGATCGAACAGGCAGGATTGTGCTATCAGGCTCGTCGGTTTGAGTCGTTAGTACATCTATTACAGCGCGTCTGCTAAATATTTTGAACATTTCTTCTTTAAGCGGTTTATTAATATTAGCGAGCTTGCTTTGCGCGATACGCACGGTACAGTCGGCCTCTTCGGGAAAGTGGGCATTTAGCGCCCAATCTTGCTAATCAGCCTCGCTAATCAGCAACTTGAATCTCGATTGACGTTCAACCTTGTTCTGCCGACGTGTCCCCTCTTTCGAAAGACGCCTGCATGCCTCGAAACGCTTGGATTCGCAGTCTGATGGCCACATTGAAGTCCCATCGCCCAAGTCGCAGGATGCGCGTTAGCCCCACCAGCCGTCCCATGGAAAGTTGTAGACTTGAGTTACGAGAACTCTTGTCTGCGAATGGTTTGGAAGTCGAAGAATTAGCCGCACCCGTTGCGACCACTACGCCGCAGGTGCTGTCTTCACGTGCCGTTACCAATGAGGACCAGCAGCGCTGGAATCAGGTTCAGGCCGCTAAAGGAACGGCGCCACAGCCCGCTGACTTTCCCTTGGGGAGCACCTTCTTTTTGAGCAGTCGGCCAAGCGCTACCAAGACCATTTATCTCGACTTCAACGGACACACGACCAGCGGCACTTTATGGAACAGTCAATCCAATAACAATCAGCCGTTCACTCAAACGGCCTATTCAGTCGATGGCGATGCGAACGCATTTAGTGATCTCGAATTAGAAAACATCCAAAACATCTGGCAGCGAGTGGCAGAAGACTTTGCTCCATTCGATGTCAACGTCACGACTCAACAACCATCCGATATTGGCGACCTGATCAACAGCGGCGGCGGAGACAGTCGCTGGGGTGTGCGCGTGGTCATTGGCAGCACGTTTGCGCCCTATGCCAGTGCGGGGGGCGTGGCCTACTTGACATCCTTTAACTACAACACCGACACCCCGGCCCTGGTCTTTGAAGACAATCTGGGCAACGGCGATGTCAAGTTTACCGCCGAAGCCACCACTCACGAAGTCGGGCATTCTCTGGGCCTCAGCCATGATGGCCGCACCAGCCCCGCCGAAGAATACTATGGCGGCCAAGGGTCGGGCGCAACCGGTTGGGCACCTATCATGGGTGTCGGCTACTACCAGCCGGTGGTTCAATGGAGCCGTGGTGAGTACACCAATCCGAGTCAAACCCAAGACGATCTCAATATCATCACCACCTCCAACGGTTTTGGGTACCGGGCGGATGACGCCAGCAACACCACAGTGGGGTCGCCGCTCCTTAGCGGAGGCGTGACATTCAACGGCGTTCGGCAGATCTCGCAACCGGGTGTGATTGAGCAAAACACCGACGTCGATTTCTTCTCGTTCGTCGCCAACGGAGCGGTCAACCTGCAAGCCACTGGTGCCGGGGGATTCAATCGCGATTCCAACCTCGATATTCTCCTCGAAGTCTATGATTCGTTTGGCAATCGAGTCGCCGTCTCGAATCCAGGTAACAGCATTAACGCCGGTATCTCGGCCAACTTGCCCGCAGGGACTTACTATTTAAAGGTTGACGGAGTCGGGGCCGGTCGGGCCAGTGATGTGGGATATTCGGATTACGGCAGTTTGGGCCAGTATACCATCACGGGGACCGTCAATACTAACGGATCTGCCACTATTTATGGCCAAGCCTATAACGACATCAACGCAGACGGAACGCTGAACGGTGCCGATATTGTGTTGGCTAACCGACAGATCTACGTCGATGCCAACAACAACGGTCTATAAGACGGTCCCGGTTCGTTTATCGACACGGTGCCTTCGACTGATGTCCCGTCCAATATCGCCGATGCCTCGACGGTCACCTCGACCCTGAACGTCGCAGGGTTAGGCGGCGTTCTCTCCGATGTCAACGTTAATCTCGATATCACGCATACCTTCGACGCCGATCTCGAAATCACACTCATTGCACCCAACGGAACCCGCATTCCGCTGGTCCTTGATCGCGGCAGCGGCGGCGACAACTTCACCGGGACGACGTTCGACGACGAAGCTGCCACGGCCATCGGCGCGGGTGTTGCCCCGTTCACCGGCAGCTACATTCCTGAATCACCACTGTCAGCTTTAGATGGCCTGAGCCCTAATGGAACATGGATTCTAGAGATCGTTGATGATGCCGGCGGCGATATCGGTACCCTCAACAGTTGGTCGCTGGCGCTGGCCCGCGGAGAACAGACCGCGCTCACCGATGTCAGCGGGTACTATTCGCTCAATTCTCTGGCCGATGGCAGCTATTCAATTCGCCAACTGCTCCCAGCCGGCTGGGTCCAGACCGCTCCTCCCGCCGATGCGGCCCAAGTGGTGACGGTGACGGGTGGCATTGGTCTCTACGAGCGAAATTTTGGCTCCATTGCATCCAATAGCGCTAGTGGCCGGGTCTACAACGACGCCAATGCGAATGGAATCCTCGATGGTGGCGAAACCGGTCTGTCGGGTCAAACCGTCTATGTCGACGCTAACAATAATGGCCAATTGGATAGTGCCTCTGCAACGACTCTCAACGTTGACGCATACAACGTTCCTGTCAGTATCTCGGATTACACCCGCAGTTTGTCGTACGCGTATGTTAATACTACGACGGCGCAAACAATTATCGACCTGAACGTGACCATCAACATCACCCACACGTTTGACGCTGACCTCGAAATCACCCTCATTGCTCCGAATGGTCAACGAATTCCACTAGCATTCGACCGGGGTAGCGGTGGTGACAATTTCATCAATACGGTCTTCGATGACGAATCGTTCGTCCCGGTCAGCGCGGGGATCGCACCATTTACGAGCGTCTATCATCCAGAAGGCAACCTGAGCGATCTCGACGGCATCGACCCCTACGGTTACTGGGTCTTAGAAGTCGTGGATGACGCTGGAGGTGACGTTGGCTCCATCGATAGCTGGCAACTTGGTTTGACGTTGCTGAGCCAGGCCGAACGTTCAACGATTACCGACGCGAATGGCGACTATGCGTTTTCGAATATTGCCGAAGGTGTGTCGACGCTGCGGGTTTTGCCTTCCTCGTTTGTGCCGACCAGCCCCGCGCCCGGTTATGGCCGCGATGTCAATATCTACCCCGGTTCCACGGTGGCCGATCGAAACTTCGGCTTG
>JAIXVG010000566.1 GCA_027483145.1 Planctomyces sp. | reverse complement strand
GTTCTTGGACCTGTCGACTGATACCGATCTGGTTAAGCTGGCCCGCTGGAAGCTTCCCGTATTCTCGACGCCACAAGAGTTGGCCGCCTGGCTGGGAGTTCCACTCAATACGCTGGCCTGGCTGATTCACCGTTGTCAGCAGGCGGAAATTTCATCGATGCCCGCCAGAAAGTCCCACTACCACTACTGCTGGATTGCCAAGCGAACGGGTGGGTATCGCTTGATTGAAGCGCCAAAGCAGAAGTTGAAACAGGTTCAATTGAAAATTCTGCGAGGCATTCTGGATCGGGTTCCATGTCATGCGGCGGCACATGGATTTGTCAAACGGAGAGATATCGTCACGAACGCTAAGCCCCATGTTGGCCAGGCAGTTGTGGTGAAGTTTGATTTGCAGGACTTTTACCCCCGGGTTTTGTTTGGCCGGGTGGTCGCTATTTTTCGTGGGCTCGGATATTCGCGGGAAGCGGCTATCTGGTTGGCGTCACTGACCACAACAGTGCTACCAGCGTCAGCCAATCATCCGAAACAATCGCGTGAGAATTTTTCCCATTACCTGAGGAGGCATCTGCCTCAAGGTGCACCAACATCGCCCGCATTAGCCAACTTGTCAGCATTTGGCCTTGATGTCAGATTGAGTGGCCTGGCCCGCAGATTTGGAGGGAACTACACCCGTTATGCAGACGATTTAACTCTGTCTGGAAACGAAGACTTTGCTAAATCGCTGCGACTAGTTTTACCGATGACCAAAAGAATCATTTGCGGCGAGCGATTCCGCTGGAATCCCTTGAAGATGCGGGTGGAACGCCGTGGTCGGCGGCAACGCGTGGCAGGGGTAGTCGTTAACGATCGGATCAGCTGCGTCCGAAGCGAGTTCGATGCGCTCAAAGCGACGCTCCATAACTGCGTCAAACTGGGGCCAGCCAGTCAGAACCGACACAACGACCCCGGATTCGCCGCCCACCTGATGGGGCGAATTGCCCATATTCGGCGGTTGAACAGCAATCGTGGGGCGAAGTTGCTGCGGCTTTACCGGCAGATCAACTGGTAGGCGCACCGAAGAGAGACTTGCCCGACTTTCTGCTGGCAAACACCTGAACAGCAGAATAGTTTTTCCGGTTGCTTGACATGAAAAACGGGGGCGGCATACCATTCGGGGCCAGTCCGCGAGTGTCGGCAATTGGTATGGCCGGACGGTGCTGGGATGAAATGCGCGGAACGTTATATGCCGCAAGTGTTTGGAATTTTTAGTCATGGCCGTTCCTAAAAGACGTCAGTCCAAATCCCGTTCTCGGAAGAGACGAAGTCACGACTTCCTGAAGCCGATACAGCTTTCGTCTTGCCCACAGTGCCAGACGCAGGTTCCATCTCACCTTGTTTGCCCAACCTGTGGTTATTACCAGGGTCGGACGATGGTGGAAACCGAGGAATAGTCCGGTGACGCGAATCGCGCTGGACGCGATGGGGGGAGATTATCAGCCCCACCCGAATATCAAGGGCGCCGTTGCCGCGCTTCAGTCGAATCCCGAACTCGAAGTTTGGCTGGTAGGCGATCTGCCCACATTGCAGCCGCTTGTCGAGCAGACCGGCTATTCGATGGAGCGGCTGCATTTGCACGCGGCCGACGGCTGGGTTCAGATGGATGAAAAGCCTGTTGAGGCGCTACGGGCCAAGCCCAACTGCTCGATCTCGGTCTGCTGGCAACTCATGGCGACCAAGACTGTTGATGCGGTTGTCAGCGCTGGCCATACCGGGGCAGTCGTTGCAGCCGGCTTGAAGACGCGGCTGTTTCTGAACAACGTCAAGCGCCCCGGGATTGCCGTATGCCTGCCAACGGTCAAGGGCCGTTGTGTACTAATGGATGTGGGTGCCAACCCAGCCGCCCGTCCCGAGCACCTTGTTCAATATGGTGTGATGGGGATGCTTTATGCTCGCGAAATGCTGGGGGTTGCTGCTCCGCGCGTGGGCCTGATGAACATTGGAAGCGAAGATGGTAAGGGGACCGATCTGGTCCGCGATACAGGAGCCTTATTCGCTAATAGCCCGTTCAAAGATTTCTACATCGGAAACGTTGAAGGTCGGGGGCTGTACGAAGGGGAAGCAGATGTTGTCGTCTGCGAGGGGTTCCTTGGGAACGTGGTTCTGAAGGCAGCCGAGGGGATGGCTGACATGCTGATGAAGTCCGTTTCTGAAGCGGTGCTGTCAGCTCTGAAGACCGAAAAATCCCTGGCTGTTGATGCCTTTAAGGGGCTGCAGAAGAAGTACCAGTATCACGAGTCGGGCGGAGCACCACTTCTCGGCGTTGATGGAACGTGCATTATCTGTCACGGCTCAAGCAACGAACGATCGATTGAGAATGCCCTCCGCGTCGCAAGCGATCAAGTCAAACGCGATCTGAATGCCAAAATCGTCGCCGAGCTGGCCAAAGAGACAGCTGTTGCCAGCTAGTAGCGCGACGCGGCTGGCCCATCATGGCGGATGACTTTCCGATTCGGTATCGGTTGGCATGAAGATCCCTCGCTTACGCTTCGGGCTACGAGTTATTGAGATTGCTCCCTGCTCCAGCGGATAGATTTTTGCATTCATCGTTCTGTAGCCCTAAGCGTCAGCGAGGGGCATGGTGCAACCATAAGTGATCATCAGCCGGAATGGTGGGCTGGCTGGCTGAATACCGTCGCTTGGTCGGTGGGGTTGGTCAAGTTTCTAATGACCATCTGAGATCTCCTGACCGGGCAACACGTTTGTTTTGGAGTGTTGTGTGTTCGCATAGACCCAAAAACATTTCCAGATCGCTAGAGTAATTGATCGATTTCAGAGTAAAGCAGAATCATGTCTGAGTTGCCGAAAACTGCCTTTTTGTTTCCAGGTCAGGGTGCCCAGTTTGTGGGCATGGGTCAGGGTCGTTTGCAGGAACTCCCAGCAGCCAAGTCCCTGTTTGAACAGGCGTCCCGTATTTTGGGATACGATTTGGCAGAGGTCTGTAAATCCGGACCACAAGCCGACCTCGATAGTACGGCTGTTAGTCAGCCTGCCCTGTTTGTCTGCAGCCTGGCAGCACTCGAACTACTAAAGGCTGAACAACCTGATGTCGTCAGCCAGTGTGCAGCGACGGCAGGTCTCAGCCTGGGAGAGTACACGGCACTTGTCTTTGCAGGGGCCATGTCGTTTGAGGATGGCCTGCGCGTGGTGCAGGAACGGGGCGCGGCAATGCAGGCTGCGGCTGAAGCGAACCCATCGAGCATGGTGAGCGCACTGATGCTGAACCTCGAACAGGTGGAACAGGCCCGTTCAGCAGCCAGCGCCGCTGGTTCAATCTGGATTGCCAACTACCTTTGCCCGGGCAATACCGTGCTGTCGGGTACTAAACCTGCCTGTGAGAAGGCTGTGACAGAGATTGAATCGCTCGGTGGAAAGCCCATTCCCCTGGCAGTGGCAGGGGCGTTCCATACGCCGCTGATGGCCTCTGCCTGCGAGCGGCTGGAACGAAAGCTGGCGATGGCACCGCTGGGGGCCCCTCGCATGCCGGTGATTTCGAACGTCGATGCGGCCTCTCATAGTGACCCGCAGGAGATCAAGTCGATTCTGGTCCGTCAGGTCGTTGAGCCAGTCCGCTGGGAGGCCTGTGTGCGACAGCTTCTGGCCCAAGGGGTGACGAAGTTCTACGAAATCGGTCCGGGGAAAGTTCTGAAGGGTCTTCTTAAGCGAATTGACCGCAAACTGGAATGCGTTTCGGTTGGAACCGAGATCGAGGCGTAAGTGTTCGAGTTTGCCGTGGTCGTCAGATCGCCTAGCGCGAGCAGGTCTTCTTGTTAGCGATTAGGGCCCAACCAAAGACCCTCCGACGCGATAGTGCCGCATACCTGAACCGGGCTACCGAACGGATCTGGCCCCCAGAGAGGATCGTCCGCTTTTGTCCCCGTCGATGAGGGGCAGTTGCTCAAAGTTGCGTTGGCGATCAATGGGGGTGACTCGCACAGCGACTTTCCAGACCCAATTGACAGGCCCGCCGGTTTCTGAGGGGCCGTTTTTCTGTTACAACTTCTTGGGCTGTAGGATTCAATCTGGGGCCGTGGCGAGCGAAAGGGAAGGGATGGCAGGTGGCCATTTCCAATGAAAGGGCCAAGTCGGTCGACAAGAACGGTTTGGCCCGCCAAACCAGCTTGCCGGGGAACCCGATCTGTGATTCGCGTTAGAGAGATTTAGGAGTCAGGAACGACTCAAACCGTTTTATTGCAGCAGCACCTCAATGGTATGGCTGATTGGAGTGCTGGTTCAACGACCATTTCACACACAAGGAACTGACGCATGAGCTTGGCGATTGCTGCCGTAAAGGCGCGGGAAATTCTGGATAGTCGTGGGAACCCGACTGTCGAAGTCGATATCGAATTGGAAGACGGCACGATTGGCCGGGCAGCAGTCCCTAGCGGCGCCAGCACTGGTGCTCACGAAGCATGCGAGCTGCGGGATACCAGCGAAAAGTCGCGGTACCTGGGCAAAGGGGTACGGAAGGCCGTTGAGAACGTCAACGAAGTGCTGGCCGACGCCTTGATTGATATGAACGTTAGCGATCAGGGTGCGATCGATCGAACGATGATCGAACTGGATGGGACGCCCAACAAGTCGCGGTTAGGTGCCAACGCGCTGCTGGCCTGCTCGCTGGCGTGTGCTCATGCGGCTGCCCGCATCAGCTTCCTGCCGCTGTTCCGCTATCTGGGTGGCGTTGGGGCAAAGACGCTGCCAGTACCACTGATGAACATCATCAATGGTGGTGCCCACGCGAACAATGCGATCGACCTGCAGGAATTCATGATTGTTCCAGTTGGCTTCGATTCTTTTAACACCGGCTTACAGGCTGGGGTCGAAGTCTTCCACAACCTGAAGAAGGTGCTGGCTGACAAGGGGCTGAGCACTGCGGTGGGGGACGAAGGGGGCTTTGCTCCTAATCTGGAAAGCAATGAAGCAGCGATTCAGGTCATTTTGACCGCGATCGAAAAAGCAGGCTATAAGCCGGGCGAACAGATCAAGCTGGCACTCGATTGCGCTTCGACCGAGTTTTACGACGCCAAGACCGGCCTGTATGAAATGGACGGCAAGAAGATCAGCGGGCAGGATCTGGTTGGCATTTGGAAGACCTGGTCGGATAAGTACCCCATCTGCTCGATTGAAGATGGTTGCTCGGAAGACGATTGGGCCTCGTGGAAGCTGTTGACCGATACGCTCGGCAAGAAGGTGCAATTGGTTGGGGACGACCTGTTCGTTACCAACGTCAAGCGATTGCAGGAAGGAATCGATAAGGGGGTTGGCAACAGCATTCTGGTGAAAGTCAACCAGATTGGAACGCTGACCGAGACGATCGAAGCCGTTCAACTGGCCTACCGTAATGGGTATACAGCCGTGATGAGCCATCGCTCGGGCGAGACCGAGGACACCACGATTGCTGACCTGGCAGTAGCCCTCAATACCGGACAGATCAAGACTGGTTCCGCCAGCCGCACCGACCGAATTTGCAAGTACAACCAACTGCTGCGAATCGAAGAGATTCTGGCGGGTGATGCCGTTTACGGTGGGACACTGAAGGGCTAGGACCATTGCTTTCGATCGCTCTTGAACACTGATCCGAAAGCCCGAAAACGTGTTGACGTATGCCGCGAAAACGGCTTGTGTCGCAAACAGGTTTGACTGGGTTTTTAGATCAGATGCTTACCTTCAGCCTGCCCGTGCCAACGATTGTCTGGCGAGGGCAGGTTTTTTTTGCTGATGCTGCGCTGGTTCAACAGTTGAATTGGGAAGATCTCTGCCTTGCCAGATGTTCATTGCAGATTTTCGTAGCCCGAAGCGTTAGCGAGGGACCCTTGCCAAGACGTTAGCCAGGGCCAAACTCATACTGAACTCGAACACAAGACGAGTGTGGTGCGCTTGCGATGGAAACGCTTGCAGGGCGGGAAGACCCCTCGCTGACACGTTTTGAAGTTGCGCTTATCTGGATGAGATTGTTCAGAAATCTCATCGAACACAGGTCGGAATGAAGGCCGGGTCAAGCGATGCATGCCCCTTGCTGACGCTTTGGGCTACGAAGAAAGAGGCTGTATTCACGGTGTTTTCGCGTGGTTGATTGGTCGAAGTTCAAAATAGCACAACATCAAAAAGCGTTAGCGAGGGCCAAAGTGCTACTGAAGTCGATCACCAGATGGGGCTGGTGATTTCCGAATGGCAATGCTCGCATACGGGGAAGATCCCTCGTTGACACTTCGGGCTATGAATATGGACCGACGAGCGAAGGCCATTAGATTCGCACAAAGGCCGACTTGAGGCTCGGATCGAGGGTGGCTTCGCAGTTTTCCAGCTTGGCTACCAGTCGACATTGTGCATCGGTAATGAAGAAGTTTGCCCGCAGCGTTTGGCCCGTCAGCCCAACGATTTCGCCGCGGATCGTG
>JAIXVG010000340.1 GCA_027483145.1 Planctomyces sp. | reverse complement strand
GGTCCATTCGAGGAGGCCCGTTTCTTTGCTAAGCGCCAGTCCAGATGGTGAATCGCCGCGCAGCCGGAACGTCGGTTCGCCCAATGCTGGATTGGCGTTCTGCACTTCAAGCTTATGCGTCAGTTTTGCTCCCCGCACCACTGCCAATAGGCCCGGGTCGGTGATCGACGGCTGGTATTCGACAAGGGGGACAGGCTTGGCGAACAGGTTTGCGTCAATCAATTTCCTGGTTGCTGTTTGTAACTGAGTGGGCGACATTCCCGTGGTGCGAGAGAGGACTGTTCCTGAAGAGTGAGCACTGGCGATAGTCTCATTGGCACCGCGCCGCAGTGTCCAGCGATTCCCGATGATCTTGGTGACCTCCATCGTTTCTTCATTGGCTTTAATGAAGAACCCAGCCGTCGTCGGAAAACCGGCTTGCGGAGGGACATCAATAGTTGTTGCGTCAATCGTCAACTCTTGCTGCAGCGAGTGCGATGCGTAAAGCGTACTGCCGGGAGGAAGAGACAACAGGACCAGCGCTTCGGTATCAAGATAAACTTTGTGGCGTGAGGAAAAGGCCGCCCCCTGAGAATCGATCCGCACCCGACCCAGCCGCTGTAAGAGAGGAGCTGCTTCGAACTCGACGAGAAACTGGCAAAGCTGTTCGTAGGTTGCATCCCCTTCGATGGTTGCACCAATCGCAATGTAGATATCCCCCTTGGGAGCTCGCTGCCCCGGAAGAACGCGCAGCGAGCCAAGTCCCGTTTTCTGAGCCAGCTCGGTCAGCCATTCGAGATACAGTCGCTGAGCGTTGGTGGCATCAATCCGCCCCCCCCGTTTCTGGTCGGGGGAAAGAGCCATGTCGCGCCATTGCCGCAGTTGCTTCTTTTTGCGGGCCGCATCGAGGGCCGCTTCTTCTGCAGTCGCAACCGATTTTTCGAGCTGCTCGATTTGCGACCAGCGGCTTGAAAGAGGCTCCGTGATGCTGCCGACCAGCCTGCCACCAATTTGCCAGACCGCGAGCGCAATCCCAAGGCCGATCAGAAGCTGCTTTTCGCGAGTTTGCATGCAGAGAGTATGAAGCGACAGGTTGGGGAGTGCCAGAGGGAAGTGGCTAGTCGAGCAAGGCTACTTTGAAAGACCTGGTGCAGAGTACGCCAGACGATGTTCGGTCTCAACCAACCGATGTCAGTGAATTAAGGAAAAGAACCGTTGCAGGCGGCGATCAGGACGAAGGACGACCAAATTTGCTTGCTTGAGAGTGAAGGCCGGATGCAGGTTTTCAGTTTCTCGCCAACCTCGCTATAGTCGTTTCTTAGCCGGGAAGGGACGATGAAGCCTTAGATTGCGTGCGTTATGCCCCTGTCCTGATAGATTGAACCACTCGTTTCTGCCACCTGCAATGAGATCGTTATGCGTGGTCCTGGATATCGTCTCGATTTAGATGTGCGACGGACCTGGACTTGCCCCCAGTGTGGTGCCGTTCGCAAGGCAATGGGAGAAGTGACCACGCTAGAATGTGTGGCCTGCAATACCGGTCGACTGATGGTGATTACTGGGGAACGAATTGTCGGTCCCAGGCCAGTCACCGAGTTTGACCCCCATGCCGAGCGGGTCCCGAAGACCGACCCAGCTGATGAGCCACTGGCCCCCCGCCAACCAAAACTGATGAAGGGGTCCAAGTCAGTCGCCAAGCGTGCTTTGGGCGATTTTGGGGACGAAGCGGCAAACAGCTCAGGGTCAGAATCGGCGGGCTTGGAAGAAACGCCGACGGCCGAATCAATGGCCGAAGCGTCTCCGCAGTTGTTGGATCAGCCCCAGTCCGAACTGGGGGAAGGATCACCTCGGCAATCACAGTCGGTTAGCGACGTAGATTCACCAACAGCCGCTGCCGGTGAAGAGGACGACTTTGGAGCGGGCGTCGATCTACCCTGACCGCGAACGAATACGTCCTGCTGATCGCGATTAGAGCTTGGCCAGCTTCATCGACGAAGCGACTGCGGTGGCGGACTGTGGCTTCTGATTGTGCCATGCCCCTCGCTGAAGTGTCGGGCTACGGAAATCGGGGTGCGAAAATCGATCGGGTGTGACAGGTGGCCGCCGCTTGGAACCCCGTTTCCAACCGCAACCAATCGTAACCCGAAGCGTCAGCGAGGATTCTTCACCCCTCATACTTTACCCCCCGCTCCCATAAGGCGAGGTCGGGCGAACCCACAGCCCCCTCACTCAATCGCTTCAGGCTGCGTAATCGCTAAACTTTCTGCAAATGTAGTATTTTGGCAACTCCGGAGAGCGCCAGAAGCCGAGTTACCAGTTATCTTTTAGACGGGTAAACAACGCGTGATCTGTTCGCCCATGATCTGGAGAAAATAGTGAGGGGCAAATGGCAAAAACGTTGAGTTTGGCCCTGCTGGAAATTTCAAACCTGGCCCCATCGTTCATTGTGGCTGACCTGTGTGCCAAGGTCGCCAACGTGAAAATCCTGGGGATTGAAAGTACCGACGGAGCCGCCCAGTGCATCAAGCTGGCTGGCCCGGTCGCAGATGTTCAAGAAGCGGCAAATCAGGCGGTTGCGCTGGCCAAGCGAATGGGCAGCTCTGCCTTTGTCTCGATTTTGCCTGCTCCATTGGAAGTCACCGAAGCCCTCGTTAATTCACCACCGCAGTTCAGTCCTTTATTGGGCCTCAACGACGCCCGAGTTCCGAAAGAAGGTAACATGAGCAACTCCACCGACGCCCTCGGTTTGCTGGAAACACAAGGTTTAGTTGCAGCCCTGCACGCCACCGACGACATGCTGAAGTCGTCGAACGTAGTGCTGGCCGGCAAAGAGAAAATCGGCGCTGCCTATGTCACGATCATGATTCGGGGTGACGTCGCGGCCGTGCAAACTGCGATTGAAGTCGGCAAGCAAACAGTGGAACGCCTGGGTGGCAAGCTGATTTTGGCAGACGTCATCCCCAGACCACACGCCGAGTTGGCCGCATTGCTTCCTAAGTAGTCTGCCGAAGAACTCGGTTGCGCCCGCTTACCCGCCTCTGAGCGGATCAGGCGGCATGGCCGCGTTCGAACGTTCTCGGACAGGCTCTCAGTCGCCAGCAAAACCTCTGTTTGCAGATGTCAAAACAAAAGACCCATAACGCTTCGCGATGAAGTGTCATGGGTCTTGGTTTTTTGAACTGGCTTGCCGGTTATGGCCTGAAGCTATGTCCCAAGGGACTTGAGCCACTGAGCAATCAGCCTGGATTGCCTCGAGAAGCCAGCATGCTTGAGGTACGCGAGAAATCTGACCGGCATTCGGCTGCCAGCTTCAGAAGAGGCCAATTGTCTGCAGGCCCTTGATCCGGATGACCAGCGGGCCTTGCCAGAACAACTTACTTCTTCTTGGCGGCCTTCTTCTTGTCGTCCTTCTTGTCGCCTTCAGCGGCCTTCTTTTTCTTCTTCTTGCCGACGACCATCTTGATGACGCGCAGCTTAGGAAGACCGAAAATGGTCTGATCTTCAAGCCACTTATCTTCGGACTGCATCATCGTGACGCGTTCGGATCGCTTCAACACATTTCGGGTTCGCGCCAGACGACCCTTACGCTTCAAACTTTTGTCGATTGTCACGTCAGCACTCTTGAACGATTAAAGACTATGAACGCCTGAACTTTGAAACTGCGGGACCAAGGTTCTCACCGGGCTTCACCCGAGCCAAAAACCATCAGCCGCCCCGCGAATTGCAGACCCTGTGGACTATTACCGACTCGGAAATCTGGTCCCTTGAGATTGCCACGCTTCTTGTAACGCGTTGATTTTAAACGACTTACAACAGAAACATGGCTTCGGAACGCGGTTCCCCCTAACTTCTCGGGCTGTTCCGGGCCACGTAGAATAGCGGACAGCTGGTCCGGTGACAAGAAACCGGCTGAGCCGACTTCGCCAGGGGTACGCGGTCGCATGTTCGCCCCGTTATCTGCCAGCCCGGAAACCAACCAGAATTGAAGGATTGGCGAACAGATTGCCCCTTTAGTTCGACATCGGGCGAACCGGATGCTGAACGGGTGGGTCACTTCCCCCTGGCCGATACTTGCGGTAACAATATCAGGGCATTTCAAAACCCGGTTGTAGGCAAGTTTCGTCTGGCAAAACACGTGGCCGTCTTGCCCGCCAGAAGGTTTTGAAGCAATTTTGACAGGTTAACGCCGCCGTAGCTCAGCTGGCAGAGCGACGCTTTCGTAAAGCGTAGGTCGGGGGTTCAAATCCCTTCGGCGGCTATTTGTAAGATTTTTTGAGATAATCTGTTACGAAGAGACTGGCAATCCAAGGCTACTGCCAGTGGCACCCAAGTCTGAACAGCTTCAGTAACGACTACAGCGTTTCTGGTTTGGTGATTCGCAACACTTCTTCCAGGCTGGTCGTTCCATCCAGAACCCGGCCGAAGCCGTTTTGCCGCAGGGAGATCATGCCCTGGGCTAACGCGTGGCGACGAATTTCGGCCCCGCTCGCCCGGTTCATGCATAATTTTCCAATCGCCGAATCGGTCCGCAGCAGTTCGAAAATGGCTTGCCGACCGGTAAAGCCAGTCCCTCGGCATTCGCGGCAGCCAACCGGTTCATAAAGGTGCGTCGCCTTCTGTTCAGGAAAGTCGTCGGGCAACTGGCCCGTTTTGACCGGTACTGCTTGGCGGCAGGCTTTGCACAGCACTCGCACCAGCCGCTGAGCCACAATCCCTTCAACCGTGCTGGCCACCAGATACGGTTCGACCCCCATATCGACCAGTCGCGCGAAGGCCCCCGGAGCATCGTTTGTATGAAGTGTGCTGAAGACCAGGTGGCCCGTCAGGCTGGCCTGAATAGCGCTGTCGGCCGTCTCGCCGTCCCGAATTTCTCCGATGAGAATCACATCGGGGTCATGCCGCAAGATGCTTCTTAGGCCAGCCGCAAAAGTTAAGCCGACTTTCGAATGGACCTGAATCTGGCTGATTCCCGGCATCTGGTACTCAACCGGGTCCTCGACGGTAATCATCTTGGTGGTGGGGCTTTTGATTTCGTTGAGAGCGCTATAGAGCGTGGTTGTTTTTCCACTTCCCGTTGGACCAGTGACCAGCACAATGCCGTGCGGCAGCGAGATCAATTCGTGAAACGTTTTGGCAATTGTCGGAGGCATACCGACGTTTTGCAGATTAAAGACCATGCGACCTTTATCCAGCAGTCGCAACACCACCCCTTCCCCATGCAGCATCGGGATGATTGAAACTCGAACGTCGATCTCTCTCCCGGAGACCTTCAATTTAATACGACCATCCTGTGGAATTCGCTTCTCTGCGATATTCAGTTGCGACATGATTTTCAGTCGCGTCACAATCGCCAGATAGAAACTGTTGATGCTGTCGGGCATCGGCTGCACGCAGAGCACGCCATCGACGCGAAAGCGGACAGTTAGACCGCGCTCTTGAGGTTCGATATGAACATCGCTCGCTTTTTGATTAACGGCCTCCATCAATAACTCGTTGACGAGTCGAATCACCGAAGCAGCTTCCGCCAGCTCGGTTAGTTCTTCATCGCTGGTACCAGCGCTTCCAACCAGTTCGATCCCGTCGGCTGTTCGCTGGGCCACCAGTTCGTTGAGTGTATCGCCCCCCACCCCCAGGTGTTCTTTGATGATCTGCGCAATGTGCTCGCGGCAGGCAAGCACTGGTTCGAGATGGACGCCACTTCCTGCGGCTAACTCTTCCAGCGATTCCAAGTGAAATGGATCACTGGTTGCAACCAGCACACTGCCGTTCTGCTGCGTATAGGGAAGAATGGTGTGACGAAAGATCGACGACGTCGAGAACTTCCGCAAGAGATCGGTTTCGATCGGTTGCTGTTTGATGTCGACATATTGGAGACCTAATTCTTCTGCCAATAGCTTAAGCAGGTCTTCTTCGTGAATCAGGCCACGCTCGATGACGAGCCGATCTGGTCGGTCAAATGGGCCATTTGGTGAAGCGGCGGCAAACTCAACCAATTGCTCGGGGCCGATGACGCCGCGCTCAACAAGAAATCGGGGCAGGTCCATGGCGAAAGGTTTCTGCTAGTTGGCGAGGAACCCCGCGGATGATTTCCAGGGGGTCTAGGAGGATGTCACAATTTTTTCAGGTAAGAGAATCACTCGTCACCACATCTTACCGCTACGCTCGCTGACCGCGATGGCGTTTATCCCGAAAAATGGACGACACCGACTTTTATCCCCCGAGACCGACAAATGAAAACGACAATTGCAAGCACGATCTTTATTCTTCCCTGGCTGGCTGGATGTATGGTGACATACGGAGCTAACCCAGAAGACTTCACACTGAAATCAGCCACAACGACCGATAAGTTTCAATTGGCTGAAAACAAAGGGAAGGTTGTCGTTCTGCACTTCTTGCTGAAAACAGAATGCCCACTCTGCCTGGCCCACACCCAGACGTATACCAAGTATGCGGCCGACCATCCCGATCAGATTCACTTGTTCATCAAGCCCGATAGCGAAGCAGAAATCAAAGAGTGGACCAGTCATTTGGACGCTGAAACTCAGAAGTCAACCCCGCCGATCTATCGAGATCCAAGTGCCAAACTGGCGAAACAATTCAGTATCCCCAACGGCTACCAGTTTCATGGTCAGACAGTTCACTACCCGGCCCTTGTTGCATTGGGAACTAACGGCCAGGAGTTGTTTCGGTACGTCGGAAAGTCGAATTCAGACCGGCTGAAGCTCAAGGACTTTGAAGCGAAGCTAGCGGGAATGAAAAAGTAAGCGATCGGCTGATCCATCGATCAGAGCCAATCGGGTCCCGGAACGAAGCCGTAATTGTACCAGTTGCGGCTTACATCCGTTGTCGGCAGAGGCGCGGTTGGGTCGGCTTGGCTGCGACGGGTGCTCATGAGTCGCGCAATAAGGCTTTCAGCTCTTGCCCCTCCTTCACAACCCAAACTCGACGCGGAACCCGATCGATTCGGTGGAGTCCCGTCAGCATCGAATGCCACTCGCGCGAAACGGTGACCTGTTCCACAGTGAAGTCGGTCGGGATCGAGTCAGCGTCATCGGGCAAACCATCAGGAGAGCTCTTGTACCCTGCTTCAACTGCCTTTACGGCCGTCCGAAATACGGACTTGCTCGCTGCGGAAAGCCCCGAAACGGTACGGGCAGGTTCGGAGGTATAATCGGTCTCTCGAATCAACGCTCCGTGAAAGCAGAGCAGAAAGACACCGACCGTAAAGAGCGCCGCCGCACGACCACGAACCCGGTCAGGGACCAAATCGACTGTCCATAAGGCAAACATCAGTGGCGCTACCCATTCGGGCGTAGGGACTCCTCCTGCCGATAGTAACCCCTGAAACACGAGACCAACAATTGGAATTGGCCAGCAGCATCGCGCGGCCCTGAACCAACTTGAAGGACTTTCTGGTTGGTCGTTGGCCGAAGAACGGCTGCTCGTGTAAATGGTCGCCGCAGCGCGACACACTCCAACCAGTGCCGCAGCACCAAAGAACCCGCACACGACAATTGCATGGAATGTCACCATCATCGGGGCATCCTGGGTGGTGTAGTGGGTTACTCGAACGAGAACCGTCTCACGTTTGGCCCCCTATTACAGCATTCCGACATGACTCAAGTCGAGTGACTGCAGCCACACAGAGATCGCCAGCGACCTGGACCGGCGGGCCTATTGAGGGACCCGCATCGGTGACGCGAGGACTTCGCGGGTACTCAAGGGTGGCATTATTGCCTGCCTTGGGCCGAAGGCACAGAAGCTATGGCGTAACAGATCGTGATACTCTCTGGCTGGATCGCCCAGACGTCACTTTGGGTGTCTGGTTGACGCAGGTACAAGAGGGATAGAACAATGGTCCAAAGATAATCGCCGCTTGATGTTCCACAATCCTGATGCTTAAGGCCACGTCTGGGCCATCTTACGGCTCATCACTCGGGGCCAAGGCTACTGGCTAGGTCTTACCTTGCAAAAACTTTCATTCACTAAACTTCTCCGGTTTATCCTGGCCCAGCGTGACACCTCCTTAGAGTCTGCCGTTTTACACTGAGATAGATCACCTATGCTGCGACACCTCTCTCAACCCCGATTTCTCTGGTTTCAGATCGGAATTGCAGCAATACTCGCCTGGGGACCTTTGCTACTTGTTGGGG
>JAIXVG010000145.1 GCA_027483145.1 Planctomyces sp. | reverse complement strand
ACCCGACGAAACCAAACCCGACAACGCCTGCATTCGTTCGCGGCCAGTCCCTTCGGTCAAACTTGCAATCAATCCATCCAGGCCCGACGGCTCATTAGCGAGCTCGGCCCGGCGCGTCAGAGCACCCAGGATAATGATCCCGGTCGCAACCAGGGCGATCATAAATCTCCAGGGTGTCAGTAGACTCATGCCGTCCTTCTTGATGATTGGGAAGGTCGCGTAGAACCAGTCGTTGGAATCAGAATTCCATCAAGTGCTTATTGAAGGACCCGGTTGCATTTGTTCAAAACCGCTTTGGTCATGGACGAATCAGGCCTCTGAAGCGGTATTCGGATCGGCATAGAGACATTAAGTAGCTATCCCGTTTTCTTAGCCGACCGTTCCAGAACTTTGGGTGACGGTGTTTCAGACGTAACAATGCTATTGGCAGGGACACTATGCCGTAACGAGACCGATGCGCCAATCACCGAATTCGCTCCAACGACTGTTTCGCCCCCCAGAACTGTTGCATTGGCGTAAATCACGACCCCTTCATGCAAAGTTGGGTGTCGCTTTTTCTTGCGAATCAGGTTGCCTTGCTCATCTTTCGGGAAACTGAGCGCGCCAAGCGTCACCCCCTGGTAAAGCTTGACGTGGGCGGCGATATCGCAGGTTTCCCCAACCACAACGCCCGTCCCATGATCGATGAAGAACGACGGACCAATATTGGCCCCAGGATGAATATCAATCCCTGTTCGGCTATGGGCCCACTCAGACAGCATTCGCGGGATCAGCGGCGTCCCTAGTCGATGTAGTTCGTGGGCAATCCGATAGACTGTGACCGCTTCGAACCCCGGATAACAGAAAATAATCTCATCAAGGCTTCCGGCTGCTGGGTCCCCGTCAAAGGCCGCCTGCACATCCAGAGATAATGTCCGCCGCAGTTCCGGGATCGAAGACAAAAGGCCCATCGCCTTTTCTTCTCCTTGAGCGCCAAAATCCTGATTGGCCTCATCCCCGCAAGCTAGGCCGAACCGCTTACGATATTCGTGCTGCAGGGCACGAGCACACTGTTGAGTGAGACGCCGGTGCAGGCTGAACAACAGCTCAGCAACGTGAGCTTCGATATTGCTGAGTGTTAAGTCCTGCCTGCGGCGGTAGCCCGGAAACAGCAGCTCCTTCAGATCTTGGGCGATCTCAATCACCGCATCGACATTTGGGAGTGGGCAATGTCCCAAATGGTGCGACCCTTCCAGTTGGCGGTAGGTCTCCACAATCTTCTGGGTGAGCGCTGGAAGCTCGCTGGTCATTGTTAGGGGAACATCCATTTTCTTGCCCGTTAAGAGTTTGTGACGGGTGTCGTGATTTGAGTCGAATTCGGCTGGCCGGGGCCTTGTCGGTACGTACCAGCCTGTTCTGCGAAGTTTGGACGACTTCGCGAAAACTTGCCCGATACACATAGTAGCGTTCTCAGTGGATGGGCGAAGAGCGAAACCAGGGGGAATTGGCTGCTTAAACGCAATCTACCGAAGCGCCACAGGGGCAGAATTGACGCCCGTTTTCCGCTGAATGTTCAACTTGACCCACATCCTGGCATTTTAGCGGCCCGGAACTCTGAAACCTGACGGCAGTGAGGGCCGTGCGATCGTTACGACCGGTGCATTCGCCGACAGCGTTGTTCACCGGACTAGCGGCTGATCCAGGTGAATTGGCTGTAAAGCGTTTTTGCATAGCGGCTTGCGTTCATTTGCTACAGCAAGCTTGGCTATTCCGGAGGGGGCATCGAGCTATTTTGCAGGGACGTATTGCGTCGATAAACGCTTTGTGGTGTGAGGGTTGGGGTGCCAAGACTGCGTTGCTAGTTGAAACGGGACTGTTTGACGCAGATGGATGTGGCTGGGTTTCATGTCAACCAAGTCTTCTGATCGCAAACGAACATCCTTTGACGACGATGGCGGGGTGACCCCCTGGACCAGCGAAGCCCTGTCGCGCGATGAATGGCAGCGGGTCGCTGCTGCGGCGACCCAAACGGGTCCGGTCACGACTGAATTTCCGCCCGAGGTGACCCAGCGGCTCAAAGGGGTCTGTTGGGGGGCCAAGCGAATCGAAGGGTTGGGTTGGCAGGGGCAACCTGGCTGCGAAGGGATTACCCAGCGCTTCACCCAAGGCCTCGAACTGATCGCAGACATCTATCAGAGGCTCAAAGATCCTTTTGGTCAACCGGGTATCGACTTTCGTTTGGCCCTCTCCATCCTGGCCGATGCCGAACGCTGGCTGCAGCAGGGGGAGTACGAGTTTCGCTATTTCGAACAGCTTTTGCGCGACGTTCCGGCCCTTGAAGCAGTGGCGACCAAGCTGTTACACGACCAAGCGCCGACCGCCCACGTGATTTTGGAACTGGCTGAGCGGCAGATGGCAACCGTCGATGCCACTGGAAGCTGGTTAGCCTATGCGGGAGGGCCAGGGAATCGCCCGGCTGACTACTTGCTGGCGAATGGGGTTTCGTTTCCATCGTTTGGTGTGCAAGGGTTGTCGACGGCCTGGTTAGCCGCCTGGATCAGCAAATCGGCTGGCCTGTGGCCTCACACCGAACGCCGCGATTTAGTGGTGGCGGCTCTCTTTCAAGACATTGGACTTTGGGCCGTGCGCGATCCCATGCACGAAGTGCTGGAAATGCGCCGTACAGAAACAGCCCGCTGGCATCCGGCGATGGGAGCGGCTGCGGTCAGCCGACTGGGAAGTCAGTTCGATCGCGTGGCCATTATGATCGGTCAGCACCACGAGCGGTTGTCGGGCAGAGGAGAGCCGCGTCGCCTTCCCCGCACGGCCATAGGCGTTTTGCCACGCTGGTTGTCGCTTGTGGTGCGGCTGGTCGAACTCCTCGCTCGCCCTCTGCCAGCCAGCGCCAATAGTAATCCCTCACGGATGTGGCTATTGACGACGGGGCTGGCGCTGCTCAAAGAGTGTCGACGAGGGGAATTCGATGAATCGATGGCCTCTGAAATGCTAGATGCGTTAAGGCCAGGTATCTCTCAAACCATCGTCCAGTGCCTTGATGAGTTGCGTGTTTACCGAGCCGATGCAGCGATCGCGGCCAACCAGCAGCGAGCCGGTACCGCTCCTCACTTTCCGACGAACCCTGCTGCAGGTCCTCGAATGCAGGTGACTTATGGTAAACGCTAGTGGTCCATCGGACGGTCAGTAGTCGAGGTCAGCCTAAACACGAATTACAAACCAATGAGTTTTCGTCCCGCCTATCGGCCGGAAGACTTGAAGAGCACAACTTGAACCACATCGACCAGCCACTGGGGCTATCTCCCTTCGAGCAATTGCTTTCTTCCGACTTGGGGGACGAATCGTATTGGGCCGAGACCAGGCGCCCCGTTTGCAGCCTCGTCTTTTTGCTGCCGCTGCTAGTGGTCTATGAACTGGGAGTGCTGCTGGTTGGAGGAGAGCACGCAGTCGCTTACCGCAACGGGGCCGACTATTGGCTGCGCGAGTTCCTGGCTGGGTTGGGGCTGGCCTGGCTGTGGCTCCCTCCTATGCTACTCGTTGGGGCGCTTGCGATGTGGCAAACTTCGTCGCGGCAACCGTGGCGAGTTCAATGGGAAACGTTATCCGGCATGCTGGCCGAAAGTTTGCTATTTGCCTTTATGCTGGTCCTATTAGGACAAGCGTTGCATGCCTGCTTCTTGCCGATTGAAACACAGCCGATTAGCCGGGTCCCGGTGAGTGAGTCGGGAGAGCCGCAACTGGTCTTGTCGTCGCTCGCCCCGGTTAGGCTGGTGACGTTTCTTGGGGCTGGCTTGTATGAAGAGTTTGTGTTCCGGCTGTGTCTGATTCCGCTCGGGTTTTGGGTGGCCAAGGGGTTGCTACTGAGTGATCGTTGGGCTTGGATGGCTGCGATCGTTGGT
>JAIXVG010000098.1 GCA_027483145.1 Planctomyces sp. | reverse complement strand
GCGAGGCCACAGCTGCTGCAGGTTGACGTTTCGCAGGTGCTGGTTGGGCAGACGGTTTGTGGAACCAGCTTGCAAACTTCGTAGGGTTCCTGACGAGCCACCTGGCGACAGACCATGCGAGTCATCGAGATGTTCTCGGTGCGGGGGACACACTTGGCCACTCGGTGAGTGACGGTGAATGGCTCTTGACGGCAGACGGTATACGGAATGCGGCAGGTTTTGACTTCGCTGACCATGCGGCATGTCCGAACAGGAATACGGCGAACGCATTCTTCAGCAACCATCTTGCAGGTCCGAACCGGAACTTGTTGAGGAACGACTTCCTCAACAAAGCGGCAGGTTCGGTGAGCGACTTGCTCGGGCACGGTTTCGCAGACCATCCGGCAGACCCGCACAGGGACTTTCGTTACGACTACTTCGGGCACATTGCGGCAGACCTGGACCGGGCAGTTCTCGGTTACGACGCGGGCAACGTACGTAGTGCATGGGACCTGGCAGTCAACAATCCGTGGGCACCAGACGCGGCGGCAAACGGTGAAGCCGGGACGCTGCTGCATACAAATGCGAGGGCAGCCACAGGCATCTGGAACTAGTGTCGGGCAAACGGGGCCTGGAATGTACTGCTGCCGAGTGGTCCATTGGCCCATGTCGCGACGAACAGTACGGAAGGTGGTGACAGGCTCAACCACTCTGCGGCAGCGCTGTTGATTGATGGTTTCGGTCACTTGACGCATGACGGTCTGGCGACATTCGCGTTCGATGGTGTCCCAGGTTGGGCGTTGCACCTGGCGATAGACGGTTTGAGTTTGTGTTTCCCAGACGGGGCGGCGGACCGTGTAACTGCAATCGCGGTAACTGGTTTCCCAGACAGGGCGCTGAACGGTGTAGCGTTGTTCCTGTTCGCTGGTTTCGAAGACGGGCTTCGAAACGGTGTATTGTTCTTCGCGGAAAGCGGTTTCGTTAACGGTGCGATAGCAGGTTTGGGCGACGTCTTCGTAGGTGGTGTCGTACACGGTGCGGCAGACGGTGTATGGAACCGCCTCCTGGACTGTGTCGTAGACCGTCCGGTAGCAGGTTTGACGTTCGACTTTGCAAGTGGTGTAACAAGCCGTGGGCTGGCAGGCCGTTACCGGGCAGCATTGATAGCTTGCGGCACCGCAGTAGCCGGCGTGGGCGGTGAGAGCCGACCCCGCAGCCGTAATGAGAACCAGAGCAGCGACGATCCGCGCGATCGTTTTTGACACGTTAAACGTCTCCTGAAGCTTTTCCAATTATCCAGAGGAAGAGGCCAAACGCCGATTGGCGCTACACAAGCCTGTGCCCACTTTCTGGAGTTTTTGGAACAAAGGGACCAGATATCGAGCGTGAGGAACCGCTGCCAGCCACACAATTGGAAGGAGCGGAAACCAGTTTTGGAAAAACGAATCTCCCGGCCCGAAATCGATCAAGTTGACGAGAATCATTATGGGCGGTGGGTGGGAGGCAACGCAAAGTAAAACTGCCTCATTTCGCAGATGGTGTTTGCGAAACGAAACCGAAGTGAGCGTTACGCCGTAAGCATAAACTGGGGAAGGGTGAGAGTTGGTTGCGTTTACGCGAGTTGCAGGGGCTTCTGGCGTGACAATTGGCAACACGTGGGTACAGCCGGACCGTCTGGTAGATTCGGGCATGCTGATGTGGGAACGTTTGTGAACCAAAGATTAGTAGTTGTGCCGCGCCGGGGGTGGAAAATTCGCTACAATCCGGAGGGTTTGGGCGGTCGCGTGGTGGTTGTAGTGAGAGTGGATTGCGGACTTTGGCTGTGAGGCAGGGCGCGATGTAGACGGGCGAGTCAGGTGGTTGGCAACGACGTGAAAGTTCGTTCAATCGTTCGGCAACATTAGAACGCTCAACAGTGCGAAAGTCTGAAGTGGATCAGAGCAAGCTTATTTGAAGGGTACCCAGCGTTGGAAATTCTGCTGGTTAATGATGACGGGATTTACGCGCCGGGATTGCAGGCGATGGCAGCCGAGCTGGCGACGTGGGGGCATGTCACGATTGCTGCTCCGGCTGTCGAGCAAAGTGGCGTGGGGCATTCGATTACCTATCTGCACCCGATTGTGGCTCATAAGGAGTATCGGAACGGGGAGTTTTATGGGTGGCGAGTCGAGGGAAGCCCGGCAGACTGTGTGAAGCTGGGTGTCATGGAGTTTTGCCCACGGAAGCCCGACCTGATTGTGAGTGGGATCAATCACGGGGCCAACGTGGGGATTAACATTTTGTATTCGGGGACGGTTGCGGCTGCGATTGAAGGGGCCTTTTTCGGGATTACCTCAATGGCGATGTCGCAGTGGATTAAGACGCCGCCCGATTTTGCCGCAACGGCCAAGCGAGCGTTGGTGCTGGCCAAGCAATTATGGGAGCTGTCCCCTACCCCGGGGATGTTGTGGAACCTGAACTTTCCGCCGCCGCTGCCCGATTGCCCCAAGGGGGTGAAGTTTGTGTCGATGGGTGCGCGCAGGCAGCGCGAGAAGATTGAGAAGCGGACTGATCCACGCGGCCGCGATTACTTCTGGGCAGGCCTCGACCCGCTGTCGAGCCATCATATGGATGATGGGACCGACGTACCGAACATGCTGGATGGGTATATAACGGTGACGCCGCTGCAGTTTGATTTGACGGAGTTTGGGGTGCTGGAGAGGCTGAGGGGGGAAGAGTTGCGGTTTGAGTGAGGGGTTGTGCGAATGGTCAGTCGGTTTCAAAAAAATGGGGGTACGCTGCTAACGGGCCGGGCTATCCAGTGGTGAAAGTTTGACTGACCGCTCTTGGAATGCTTGTGCGGGAATTCTATCTAAACTGCCACAATCGATATGTCGCCATATGCTTGATCTGTTTAGGAGCGGATTCAAAGTCCACTGGCAGAGAAGTCGGGGCCGAGATTTGCCGACGGAGTCCTGCTATCAATCGGGGTTTGAAACGGTGTCTCATTCTTTGTGGCCATTACTGACGATTGATTCTTTGTTGGTCCCAGTAATGTCGACTACCAAGTGTTTGCTCCAGTAACTGCTTATCGGAAATCGCATCGGCTTGCGGGACCGAAGGTAGATCGTGCCATGCGTGTACGCCTTCAAACTTCAGGTTTTTTGCATCGATCTTGATAACTCGACTATCGATATAGGCATACTCCTTTCCCAGCTCAATTTCCTTAGTCATCATCTTCATGAAATCAATCCACTCTTCGATTTCTTCCTCGTCTGGTTGCTGACCGTACTTTCCGTCGAGATCACGATGGGCCAATTGCTCCCAGGTCAAGTCACACTTAACCGCCCTGGCAAATGCGAAGGCCTTTCGGCACTTAGGACAAATGAAGAGCCAACCGCATCCGCACCAGGGGCAATCCATTTGAGCGGGAGCACCGTTGAACGTTTCTTGGCAATTGCAATGGGAAATCAAGTTGTCGTTGGCCTTAGCCAAGAAAACTCCCACGGTCGATTTCATGGGTTTGTCCTTGTTCAAGCTTTCTGCGCAGCTGGAGAACATTGCCACTTGAAGAGTAATGAGTACGAGCGCTCTCATGCGGTAGCGTTTCCTTTGTGGCGGGTCGCCGAATGCCACTCGTTCAATATGATGCTTGGGTTCGGCATACCGCGATTTCGATGTGGCAACCGCTTCCAAGCAGATGTTCGTCATGTCGAGCCACTTCGAAAGGTCTTGTAGCGACTCTCTTGATACACCATTCCGACATGTTGATTGCACATGGTTGTGTTGGTTGTATGCGGTGCGGCGAGCCGAACGCTACAAGAGTCCTTTGGCAGGTCGTTGCACTCGGGAACGCCATAGGAGAACGGCTCCGGCCGTTGCAAGAGACGCTATTGTCAAGCCACCACTCAAGTAGTCACTGAAATAGTCCAGTTTGCTTTCTGAAAACATCTGACGGATCTCGGGCGTTGCAATCATGCAGGCGAGGTTCAGAGTGACAAACGCCGCAAAAGCCGCCCCGCTGAGCAATACGATGCCGCTATGGTGTTGCCAATTAAGCGACCGAGATACTTTGAGCCCACCAAGCAGGAACCCTAACGCGGGGACGACGAAAATTCCCATTATTGCCAGTTTGGCCATAACTGGCGGGAGGCTGATAAACGCGAGAATGGCAATTGTGTAGAAAAAGAACGCGGAAGCAACATAGAGCAACATAGCGATCGCGTTACGCATCGGAGGGTCTCTCGGCTGAGAAGTAGCGGTTGGCGTTTGGCCGAAACAAGAAAAACACGACGACGAGAAATACCAAGATCCCCGGTATCAGTACTAGCTTCATGGGTGACGTAGCGAGTGCGACTACCAGGCCGATTGCACTCCAAGTGACATACAAGATTCTTGCCCAGTTTTGCCCATTGAGCATCCCGATACCACAAGTCAGCGTTACTGTCAGTCCGACAAAGATCATGACATATTGAATTGGAATCGGGATAGGATTCTTTGCCATCAGTTCGAGAACCATTGGATTATTCATCATTGCGAAGTTCGTAGCGAGATTCATTCCCGCCGTGACAATAAAGATCCAGGCGATTATTGAGATAGACGTGGGACGTTGTTTCATGTGGATGATCTTTGCTTCTGTAGATCACTCTTGTCGGGTGCGTTGTGACCCACCATTGCGGTGTGTTGGTTGGATAGGGAGCGATGGGGCGATTTGCCCCCTGGCAGTGGTTTCAGAACTCACTGGTGGTGGAGACGGGGGCATCATTTGCCAAGCGTTTCTGCTACCGATCGGGTATTGCAGCAGTGTCTACGAGATTAGCCCGCGAGGCTGTTCGATTGCAACCGCGCTGTATTGACAGGGGCGCTACGGCGTATGATTAGGTATGGTTTTGTGTCTTGTGTAAATCGTCTGCGATGGATGTCCCGTCCGGCAAACCGCCCCAACTCTGTCCGGTCCAGCGCCACATTTCATCGATTTGAAGTTCGGTCGGTGGTCCGAAAGGTGGCTCGCCCGTGACGCCATGAGCGACGTAGAGGACGTTGCAGGTCCGAACTCTCCCGGTGATCAAGCCCTGATCAATCCGTGCGGTGGAGATGACGAGAACGTCTCGACGGACATCGCGAGCGATGAAGCGAGAAATCGTCGCCCCCTCGCGATATCTTCGTCGGCGAAACCAGAGTTGCAGGGATTGAATCATCATTGAAGACCTGATGCAATTGGTTTTCAGTGGAGTGGAGGTATTGTCAAGAGTACTTGTCTACCGTGAACAACCAGCACCATTGTTGCCCGGCTTGTTTAGGCATCGTTTTGCACTACATGTGGATACCATGCGGCAAGCTGCTCTGCAAAAACTCGCCGCACAACTTTAACCTCGTCGTGCCAAGCCTCGAAGAACCCCGGCACACCCCAGCCCGGCGGGTAGGCGTACCGCTCGCCCTCGTCGCCAACCGTGGACACCCAAAACGCCGGCTCGGTCGAGTCCATGACCTCGAAGCATGCCGGGTCAAATAGGATTGGTTCGCTATAGTTGGTCAGCAACCGGAAAGAGTCGCACTCTATACCAAGCACCTCGTACTCCCGACCCACCGTCAGGGAGTACCGATAATCACTCCCGTCAGCCGCGAGAGGATTCCGCAGGACAACTCGCACCGGTAAGGCCCTCCTTCGCCACACAGGTATTTGACCGCCGAGTTACTGCATAATTCAAGGAAAGATTGACGGTGTGGGATCGAGTTGTCAATTCTGATGGGTACGAGGCTCAAATGATTTGCGGCGCTTAGCAGCTTGATTGGCGACGCTACACCTTACTTGGCCGACGGGCTACACCGCAGTTTTCCCAATCGCGTCGCTACGCCGATCGCTGCTTGTGACTAGCCCTGCTGTAGTCGATTGGCAATAACGGGGTGATCATTCGAAGTCTTTCATTCGTTCGGGGGCTTCGGCTATCGCTGTGTGCCCCCGCCACCCAGCCGATGCTATGCAGCAGTCTTTACTTGGGAGGAGATGAAGCGTGGATCGGTCCACCTGGCTGGATTTGCGATGCTGCGGGTTCAAAAGACAGGAACCCGACGATTGGCATCGTCGGCTCGGCTTGGATTCATTGTCGGCTCGGGTGGGAGTGGAGCTGGCGGTGGACGACGTGGTCGGGCTGAACGTGGGGGATGGGGTGCTATGGGGATAGAGTGCTGTCGGTTACACACGTTTAAGCCTAAAGACTTTGGCGTAGACGTCGAGCTTTTGGCTTAAGGACAGTCTAGGGGGGCGGCTGCCGTTGTGGTGCAGTAGCAGGATGGTGGCGTCGTCGATGGCGGGCTGCTCGTTGCGATGATCATGTAGCCGGTTGGTGAGTTGCGCGACGAGGGTTGCGGGCTGAGTGGCATCGAGAGATTGCAAGATTGCCAGCAGGCCTTGCTCGCCCAGCATGCCGCCGGTGCCGGTCGACTCGGGGAGTGCGTCGGTGTAGATGAGCACCAGGTCTCCCGGATGCAAGTTAAGGATAACAGGGGGATAGCTGGTGGTGGCGTCGATTCCGAGGGGGAGGTTCGCAAGGCCCTGTTTGCTATTACCTCGATTGTCGTCAATGAATGACCAGGTGCGGGTGGCGGCCTGATACAACAAAGGCCGAGGGTGGCCTGCATTGGAAAGGGTGAGCTGCTGTGTGCGGGCCAGGTATGTGGCTACGACGGCTGTGGCGAATTTTTTGAGCTGGCTGAGCGCAGCGAATTGCCTGTTCAGCCTTTGCACCAGCCGGGACTGGCTTTTGTGATTGATGCTGTCCCGCATCAGACGGCGAAGGTCGACAGCGGTATCGGCCACCGATGAACCATGCCCGGCGATGTCGGCCAGTATGAGGCGAGTTATATCGCCGCCGCCGCAAAGGGAGACATAATGGACATCTCCACCCCCTGCGGATGCCTGGTAGGGCTGGCTCCAGACCCAGATATCAAGGCCGGGGGTGCTGACCGAGCGCTGAGTGGGATGGTTGCCGCCCCAGATTTCCATGCACTGCATGGAGTGAGTTGTGTCTGCTGGCGGGTGAGCGGTGGTCGCGGCCATAGGGTGATTATCCAATTCTTGATTTTGCCTAATGGCTGTTTTGGGTGGAATCGAAGTTGATGGATCTGAGACCGGGATCGTGGGGGACGTGACGAGCGTCGCAGAGACCGCGGCTGGGCCTATTCGAAAACCTTGATCAGAGTGTTTGAGGTCGCAATATTGAAGGGTTCTGGGAGCCAGTACTTAGAATCCGACCGCTCACGCATTCGGTTCGCGTGGTTGCTGAAAATTTGCTTCTACCTGCTGGGACGCCAGTAGATGGGGGTTTCTTACGAGCAAACGAGGGGAAAAATGCAAAAACCGGAGAGTTGGCGGGGGGCAATCGAACGCTGCGGGAGGATCAAACAGCCGATTTGAAAGAGTTGCTCAATCGGCTGGCACGGGTCTGCTTGCACTGGAGGTGTCCTCGACGCCATGATAGGTCGAGTGATTCAACTGGTTCAGGAAAAGATGGCGATGCAGCACCCGACCGAGATCGAAGATACGTACGCAGAAGCTTTTCGCAGTATTTATGCAGAAGTGCTGATTACTGCTCGAGATAGAAAATGGCTTGATCATGCGTGCCAGGCGGCGACGGGGCATGGTAGCAGCACCATCATGTGTGATAGCGAAGCAGGAGTTGATCGGTACGTGGGGCCGGGAGGGGACGAGACGTTCACCACACCTGATGGGCGGCCCGGCGCGATTCTTCAGTTTCACGTTCCTCGATTTCGGAAGGACCGTGAACCGGCTTTGGAAAAAGCCCTGCTGGCACGGTTGAGCCAGAACGTTTTGACTTGCCCGACGACTGCTTGCTTTAACCTTCTGGATACTGATCCTTACTTTAAGCTGGGGCGGAAGATTGCCCTGTTTGGCGATGGATACCAGAAGCGGGTGGTGCGGTTTGGTCGGAAGCAATGGGCCCTGCCGATTATGGGGGGGGAGTTTACGATCGATCGGCGGTTTGGCTTTCGCGATGGGCTGATGGGTGGGAACTTGTGGTTCTTTGGGGACTCGGTTGATTCGTCGTTGGCGGCAACCGAATTGGGGTTGGCGGCGGTGAACGCGACTCCGGGGGTGATTGCTCCGTTTCCCGGCGGGATTGCGGCCAGTGGTTCGAAGGCGGGTAGCAAGTACTCTTTTTTGTTTGCGAGCACCAATCATCCGTTTTGTCCGACCTTGCGTGAGAGTCTGGGGAAAGATTCGCAGGTTCCCGATGGCGTTCAATCGATCATGGAGATCATTATCAATGGCCGCGACTTGGCAACGGTGGCCAAGGCAACCCATGCAGCGATTGAAGCGGCCCGCAATTCGCCGGGGCTACTGAAGATTTCGGCCGGGAATTACAACGGTCGGTTGGGGAAGAGTTTTGTTTACTTGCTGCCCGAACGGCATGCGGCAGAAATGGCAAAAGGATAACTTGTTGGGATGGGGCCGGAAGTATTCTTCTTCGGCAGAGACCTGTGCCAGAAACGACTCGCAGGTTATCGATTAAGTCTCATTGAATTCAGTTTGAAAGTTTGTGATGGAGAATCCTCCTGTGACTGATGCAGCAGCCCTGAAAACCAGCATTCGTGAAGCGGCCCATGCGGCGCGGAATGCACTGGAAAACAAAGATGAGATTAGCCGGGGGATTGTGGCCAAGTTCATGGCACTTCCCGAGTATGCTGCAGCGAAGACCGTGCTGTTTTATCTGGATGTGCGAAGTGAAGTTCGCACACGAAACGATCTGCAAGTGGCGCTCGATAGTGGCAAGAAGATT
>JAIXVG010000117.1 GCA_027483145.1 Planctomyces sp. | reverse complement strand
GATACGGTTTAAGTGCACATTCGCCCGAGCCTCAAATAGGCTGATAACGGCTGGGCCGCTGCCGCAGGGTTAGTTCTTTCATTCGGCTTAGATCTTCGTTCGACATTCGTCGCAGACAGCAGGATTGAATCGCTCATGGAATTCGCTACATGTCCGTCGTGCAAGCAATCGGTGCTTGACGATGACGCGGTCGATTGTCCTTTTTGCGGAGCACCGATGAAAGGTGGAGGGAGTCCTCGCCCTGTCAGTCCTGCTGCCGCACCCTCATCGGCAAAGCTCGGAGCGAAGGGGACCGGGACCAAGTCGTCAGGTGCCAAAGCCGAAAATGATGATTTGCCGTTTGAAATTGAAAATCGCGCTAACGAGCCGGCTGCAATCCCGGTTCTACCAACCCCTGGTAAAGCCCGACCACTGGCCGTGGTTTGTCCGATGTGTGACAAGCCGGGGTACGTACCAGCGAGCGCTGCCGGAAAATCGGTGAAGTGCTGGAATCCACGCTGCTCTCTTCCCGTCTTCGTGGCTGAGCCTCCTCCCCCAGAACCAGAAGTGAAGCCGCTGGCTCCCAAGAGCAATCTCGTTCTGGTGGGGCTTTGGACGGCTGTCCCGCTTTTGATAATCGGCGGACTTCTTTACTGGTGGAGCAGCCTCCCTACTAACAGTGGCCTGGTGGTCGAAAAAGGGAAAATCGATGAAGAATCGCTGGCACTCATTCGGGAATCAGCCGGGGACGGTGGCCCAGCCAATCCGGTAATGCCCGGGTCAGTTGGGGCAGAGAAAGGGACTGGGGGATCGACTTCGGTGGCCACGGGAACCAATGGGTCGGCCAATCCAACTGCTGTCGAACCTGCTGGCAACGAACCAGGCGGGCCAGAGCTGATTGGCAAGGCAGTGGGTTGGATTCCTGAATTGGTACTAGCCCCTCAGAAGCAGAACCGCAGCAAGCCGATGTCGCGGCAGTTAGCAGCTGAGATTTTGGCGGTGGCGGGCAGGACTGCGGAGGCTAAGGACCAGTTGGCTAGCCTCGACAAGGTGGGGGCCGATGTCCCCTACTACAAGATTCTGACACTGGTTGAAATAGGCTGGAATGAATTACAAGCTGGTAAGAAGAGCGCGGCCGAGACTGCTTCGACCGCAGCCAGTTTTGCAGGGAGGCTGCCAACTGTTGGACGCAAGCAGGCCGTTGTTGCGGGGCGACTAGCGGCATTACTGGTGGCGACCAAGAACTCGGCCGGAGCAGAAAAGGCCTTAGAGGGGCATTCTGCGGCCTGGGAACTGGGGAGCGCGCTGGGTGGGGAAGCTCAGGACCGGGCTGCGGCTGAGGAAGGCTTACTAGCGGGGCTGCAGCAAATTGCGATTGATCGCGGTGATTACGACATTCGGGGCGATTGGGCTGCCCGGTCGATCTTTCCCGCCAGCGATCCGCAGCGGGCAGCCGTCGTCGCTAGCTTGGTTCATCGGGGTCAATCGAATTTGGCAGTGCAGTGGATTCTGGATCAACCCGGTTCGGTGACTGATCTATGGCTTGCCTGGGCTTATGCGACCGGGCGTCAAAACAAGGGAGCCTCGGCTGCACAGACTAAGCTCAAAGAGTTGGCTGCCGTTGATGCAGTTGCGGCCCTTTCACAACTGGCGCGTGGTCTGTATTTGGCAGGCGATAAAGAAGGGGCGGCCAAAACAGTCGAGATGGCAGCGGCCAAAGCAGAGCAATTACCGATCGCTGCGGCATTCACCGTTCCAGGGACGGCCGACCTAATGAAGTTGTCGGTTAATCGCCAGTCTGGGACCGAATCTCAAGCTCTGGCCTTTGGAAACTTGCTATTGGCTCAATTAGTGGTCGGAGATCAGGCCGGGGCAGGTACCTCGCTATCAAAGGGGCTTCAGGCGCTGGATGCCGCTGGTCCTAAAGGGGAGCAAATTGCAGACCTGTTTGCACTGGCCGAGTCGCCCAACCCGCAAGCGATTCGCGACAAACTGAAAACCGAGCTGAGCCTGAAGTCGGATGATGATGTGCGGTTGGCGGTCAATAAATTTCGAGGAATTGTCCGCGAACTGGAGAAGCTGTCGCGTATTCGGGCCGAGCTGCTGGGCCACTTGTTGGGACGGGCTGCCGAAGCGGGGCTGGCGACGGCTGTGGCCGATCAACTTTTGGACCCGGCTTTTGCCGATCCTGCCATATGGACCGAAGGGACTGTTTTGCTGGTTTTGGAGGCTTGCCGACAGAATTCGCCCGAAAAAGAGGGGCCACTTGCCGCTCGCTGGCAAGAAATGTCCGGGGGAATGAATGTCCCCGTTTCCGCTGCAGCCACTTGGGAAGCCCTTTGGAAGCAGGGCGAAGTCGAGCAACTGGCTGGTTTTCTGGCAGAGACAGGCCGCGACGGGGCTGAAAAGTCACGGCTCCTTTTGTTTGCTGCGGCTGCTGCCCAAACGCCAAGCGAAATCAAGAAGCTGTTTTCCGTTTTGAAATCGCTGAGCGACCAGCAGATTCCTTTGCGGGAAGAAGTCTGCCAGTTTTCGGGGGTGGCGGCAGCCCGGGCCGGTCAGGCCGGAGCAATTTGGAAGCTGGCACAAGAGGGGACAACACAATCGACGGAGCGATTGGCACTGCTGCGCGGCATGGTGACCGGCCTGAAAGTAAAGTAGGGTCGTGCAATCGGTCGTCGGCAGTTTTTGCGTTGTTTGCTGCCAGTCGACGGCTGGCTTCCCAATAGAATTTGGGCCGGGACCCGAGTTGCGAGGGGTTCTGCGGTGGTCAGGTAAGAAAAGCTTATGCTAAAACTACAGTTGTTGTTAACGTCCGCCACAGTGAGGACTTGTGAACGTAACCCCGATCTGGCAATGAAATTCGTCCCAAATTAAATCAGCAGGGACGTTCAGGTTGTTGACAGAATTCGCCGGTCGGTCGGTTTCAGATGAAAATCAGTGGCCCGTGCCGCGCTCGCGGCGAGATGGTGTTCAAGGAGTGGGCAGTGCTCAGAATCAGTCGCGAAGTGGAATCTCATTTGTTCGGTTTGGTGTCGGTCAATATGGTCCGATTTCTGGTGCTGCTTGCGGTGGCGTTGGTCACTGTTGTCAGACCGGTTCGGGCTGCTGAACCCCAGGTGACGATTGTGGTTTCGTCGGTCGATGCCTTGCGGGCCGATATGAAGTACCTGGTTCAAGCTGCTCCGACCGATGCGCTGAAAAAAGAGTGGAAGAACCTCGACGAGACGATCGAAAGCTTTTTGCAGGGGGTCAGCAGTACGCTGCCGATTGGTTTTGAAATCCAATTTGGTGCGGGTGGAACGACCTATCAGTTGGCTGTCCCGGTGTCGGCTCTCAAGGGGGCCAATGGTTTTCTAGAGAACGTGAAAGCCCTCGGCTACAACATTAAGGAAGACAAAGACGGATTCTATATTCTGCAGCAGGCTGGTGGTGGCAAAACGCCTCCTCCCCCTGCGTTCCTGAAAGGTGCAGGCCCCAAGTACGTCTATATTGGCGAAGGATTGAAGCGGCTCGGTGTGAAGCTCGACGATCCCGAATTACGGCTACAAAGCCTGGTCACCTCTCCAACTGATTTGGCTGTCGTGATGGCCAATGACGTGGCGGGGCTGGATGGTCGCCGAACATCATTTGCTGAGACACGAAAGCAACTTGAAGCGGGGATCAAATTCAAGCGTGGTGAGGACGAGGCGACATTCAAACTGCGTGAACTGGCGACTAAGCAGCAACTGGCAGAACTGGAACGGTTTGTGGTTGAAGCCGAGCAGTTGGTCGTCAACTGGTCGACAGACGATGCGGCTGGTGTGGGGCATGGAACATTTCTGTTAAAGGCCATCGCCGACACAGGTCTGGCCAAAAGTGTTCAGCTGCTGGGGCAACAACCGAGCCGATTTGCCGGGGTGAAATTGCAGCCCAATCCGGTGTTGAGTGGCAAGGTCAACTTTGCCATCGACCCGATGCGTGCCCAAAACATCGAAGACTTTTTGATTGCACTAGAACCGGTTGCCCTCGCTGACGCCGATCAACGCCCGCATTTGACAGCCGATGGGAAAGCTACAGCTAAGTCAGCGATTTCTCAGGCTTTGGCGCTCATTAAGGCTGGTCGGTCGATGGGGGTGTTCGATGGCTTTATTGATCTCCATGCAGCTGCAACCCCCGGCGAACATGGGCTGATTGCGGCGGTGAGAACAGTGAATGGCCTGGCCGCTACCGAGATATTTGCCCTCATCCCCAAGATTCGGAGTGATTGGAGTTTTGCAGCTGGAAAGCATTCGTTCGGTGGAGTAACGGTGCATGAACTCGGTATTCCGGAGCGACGTCAAACGGAGTTCCGGGACGTGTTTGGTAAGTCTTGCCCGGCGGTCATCTATGTTGGAGTGGCCGAGGATGCGATCTGGCTGGCGGCTGGTCCAGAGATTCTTCCAAAGCTTGAGGCTGCTATTGAGCAGGCCGCCACTCCTGGAGAGGCTAGTCCGACGGTACTGACGGGAACCATTAAGTTAGGCCCGCTGGTTCAGGTGCTGGATGCCCAGCGAAATCGCAATCCCCTTCCTGCGGGCAAGCCCAAGGCTGAGGTCGATCAGCGGAAGCAGGCTGACCGACTCAGGAAGCTGGCAATTGAAGCTTTTAAGTCGGACGACGATACTCTCGTCTATTCCTTGGGTCGTGATGGCGAGAACGTGGTGGGAGACTTCCGCGCCGGGAAGGCAGTTCTCAAGTTCATCGGTGGCGCTATTGCCGATTTCTCGAAAGAGAACTTGCGTTAGTGGTTGGCTGTGCTTCGGGTGATTGATTGCCGCGGTGTCGGGTTTAGTTTTCGCTTGGTAGACAAGCCAGACCAACCGGTTGTACATCGCGAGTAAGCGGATTTCGTTGACCCCAAGACGGTCGATTGCCGGAGGAATTATCTTGGAATTCGGTCGCAAAACCAGTTCATCCAAAGTACATCTTTAGCTCGTGGGGCAGGAATACTGCCTGGGTCCCGCCTAACTGGCCGGAGTAAGCTGGTCTTTATGGCTGCCGACAGGAACTGAAGTCTTC
>JAIXVG010000026.1 GCA_027483145.1 Planctomyces sp. | reverse complement strand
AGGCTTCTGGAGCTTGCTGCTGCATGCGAAAGGCAAGCTCGAACGATTCAATCCGTGAGTTGAGCCGGGCGTCGTCCGGCCGCGTCGCTTCATGCTGCTTATTGAGCGCGTTGAGCCAATCGAGTTGTCGCCGCTGCGCTTCGCTTGGCATTCGCGAATTGGAAAGATTGGCGATGGGTCGATCGAGGTCTGAAACAAGTGTCCCTTGAAATTGCGGTGGCAGAAAGCTGCTACTCCACAGAGGAGCGCCTTGGGCGGGCTGGGCAGGCGAGATAACCACATAGCCTGGAAGATCGGCGTTCTCTGTTCCTAAACCGTACTGAAGCCAGGAACCTAAAGACGGGCGCGAGAAGGCTTGCTCCCCTGTGTTCATTTGCAGGCAGGCACCGTTGTGATTGATGTTGTCGGCCACCATCGACCGAATCAGGCAAAGCTTATCGGCGTGCTTCGCGACGTTTGGAAAAAGTTCGCTGATCTCCATGCCACACTGGCCATGTCGCTGGAATTTCCATGGAGAGCCAAACAGATTGTCGGTCCGCGTTCTTTCGAGTTTGGGTCGCTCGATTGGTAGAGGCTGGCCATTTCGGGCTTCTAACTCTGGCTTAGGGTCGAAGAGGTCAACGTGCGAAGGCCCACCCGACATAAACAGAAAGATAACCCGTTTCGCACGGGCCACATGATGAGGCGCAGCCTGGCAAAGACTGGCTAGCCCTAAAAGTCCAAACCCACCGGCACACCCAGCCAGCATCTGGCGCCGAGTAACCAGCGGTGGCAACGGCAAAGAGTTAATCGACATATACGAACTCGTTTAAACAAAAGAGGAGCTGGCAATAGACTTCCCAGTCGGCCGCAGACTGCGGGTTGGCAACTGCTTGTGTGGCGATGGAGACTTCGTCATTTGTCGCTGGCCGCTGAAACAGACGTGCGATCAACCAATTAGTCTGAGCCGTCAGGTCGCCGGGCTCTGCTGCAACTTTCTGAGCAACCAGCAGTGACTGTTCCATCGCGAACTCGTTGTTTAACAGCCACAGTGCTTGTGGAGCTACGACCGACTCGTTCCGAGATTCGACAATCATCTCGGGGCTGGCCCCATCGAACAGGTTCTGGAAGTTTGTTTTCTCGGAGCGGATAGTTGCCAGATACAAAGTTCTTCGAGGCAAGTTAATCTCCCGCACTGGCGGACCACCTAGCTTAAGATCAAGTTGACCGGCAGCAGCCAACAGCGAATCGCGAGTTTCTTCGGCAGAAAGCCGACGGCGATGTTGATGAGAAACCAGGCGGTTTTCAGGGTCCGCAGGTTGTTCTCCTGCCATTCGCTGGTAAGCCGCGCTCGACATGATGAGACGGTGCAAGGCTTTCAAGCTCCAGCCGCTATCTATCAACTGAATGGCAAGCCAATTGAGCAGTTCGGGCTGATCGGGACGCTCGCCCAGCTTCCCGAAGTTGTTGGGAGTACGGACGAGTCCATGCCCAAAGTGATGCTGCCATACCCGATTCACAATCACCCGCGCGGTGAGAGGATTACCTGGGCTGGTCAACCATTCTGCAAGTTCGCGCCGGCCGCTTCCTTCCAGGTTTGGTGGTGCTTGTCCGGAAATGATCTGAGGAAACCCGCGCGGAACTTCATCCCCCAGCTGGTCGTATCGTCCACGTTTATGAATCCGCGCGTCGTGCACACCTTCCCAGATTGTGCGTGGAATGCCCCCATCGCGTAAGCCATGAGCCTGAGGCAGTACCGATGTCTCCCCCTTTAACTTCGTTCGTTCGGCGGTAAGAAGTTCGGGGTTAGCATCGGTATCGCCAAACCCGTCACCATCCCCCTGGCAAACCTTCCAGACCGGTCCCTGGGAACTTGGGGAAGCCTGAGTGGCGTCCGTAAAGTTCCATTGAGTCTGATCGGTCGCGGTAATCACAAACTCTGCCGTAGTGGTATCACAGGCGTGATTCCCGCGTGGCTGAATAACCAGTCGAATCCGATCCCCTTCGGAAACGGACAACACCTTGGACTGAAACTCGGCCTGCCCACCGTTTTCAATGACGCCCGAACCAATCAGTTCTGCGCCTCGCTTCAGCTCCCAGACAATTCCATCGCCGCAGACCGGGTCGGCGTCGATCAACTTCACTTTCAGGCTCGCTTCTGTTGATGCCGGACTGGTCCACAGGACGGTAATCGGCGCGGTCGGTCCAGGATGGAGTGCAACCGATCGCGGTGGAAGCCGGAACGTTAAGACGCTCAGCTCCGAACTGGTCAAGTTGGCTGTCAAACAAGGCGTATCATCGATTGGCCCCCTTCTGACAAAGAAGCCTTCGATATTACCAGAGTTATGCTCAACCCGATCGAGGAGCACCAGTTTTTGCTTGAGCTGTGAATCAATCTCGGTGATACGAGCGACTTTTTCGTTGTACTCTGCCAAGGCAGACGGAGAGAGCAACATATTCCGCATTGGAATTTCGCCAGCCCCTGGAGGGGTAAACTGATCCAGAATGCGGCTGCTGAAAAAGAAACCGGCCATCGCATAGTAATCTCGCGTGGTCAGCGGGTCGAACTTGTGGTCGTGGCAGCGAGCGCAGCTAAGCGTGATCCCCAGAAATGCGCGACTCGTCAGATCAACCTGGTCGTCGACGATGTCTGCATGAATCTTCTGCTTGTCGGCGTCTCCATTCCCCCAACTACCAATCGCATAGACGCCAGTGGCAACAAGCTGGTCGGGCCGAAACGTTGGCCCAGTTGCTGCCAGCAAGTCTCCCGCAACCTGATCTCGAACAAAATCGCTGTAAGGCATGTCCGAGTTCAAAGCATTCACCACCCAATCGCGATACCTCCATGCTTCGGAGATATCAGATTGGCTGCCATAACCTCGGGCATCGAGCGAGTCGGCATAACGTACCACGTCGAGCCAGTGCCGTCCCCAGGCTTCTCCATAGGCAGGACGGTCGAGCAAGCGATCGACCAGTTTACGAAACGCTGCCGGATCGGTATCGGCGACGAATTCATTCACCTCAGCGGCTGACGGAGGCAATCCGGTTAAGTCGTATGTGGCTCGCCGGATGAGTGTGCGGCGATCTGCCAGTGGAAGCGGCGTAATGCCTGCAGCATCCATTTTTGCCAACAGGAACTGATCAATCCCGTTATGAACGTCCCGATTGACGCCAGCAACAATGGGGGGTAGATCGGCGGCCACAAGGGGCTGAAATGCCCACCAGTTGGCCGCCTCTTCGGCGTTCATCCCTGCAATCTTACGGTCTGGAACACGAGGGTCGGGCGCCCCCATCGATACCCACTGCGAAAGAATAGCAATTTCGGCATCAGGCAGTTTGCCACCAGCACTTTCCGGCGGCATTTCCAGGCCGATTTCAACACGCTGAACAGCCCGAACCAATAGCGACTGAGCCGGTTCACCTGGCACCACAGCCGGGCCTGTGTCGCCCCCTTGTTCCCAGCCGCGGCGAGACTCAAGCGATAAGCCACCGCTCGACTTTGAGCCGCTATGGCAGGCATAACAACGGGCCACAAGGATCGGACGAACCTGCTTTTCGAAGTACTCCATGCCGTCGTTGGCCCAACCCACAGTGTGGCTAGCGGCGATCGCTGCGATGGTGAAAGCGGCGCGGGCCGTGAGGTTCCAGCAGCAGGTGAAAGCAGTTCGGGGGAGTCGAGTTCTCATGCCAGCACCTCGTTGATCACATGCCCTTCGACGTCCGTCAGCCGGTAGTCGCGCCCGCCGTGGCGGTAGGTGAGCTTTTCGTGATTAATGCCCATCAGGTGGAGAATGGTTGCGTGGAGATCGTGAACGTGTACAGGCTTGTCCACTGGGCGAATTCCGTGCTCGTCCGTCGCGCCGTGAACGACTCCTCGTTTCACGCCCGCTCCCGCCAACCAGGACGAGAAGGCCCAGTTGTGATGTTCGCGGCCGAGTGAATCGGCAGTGTTGTTGAACGGAGTTCGTCCAAATTCGCTGGTCCAGACAACCAGAACATCATCGAGCATTCCACGTTGCTTCAAATCTTGCAGTAGTCCTGCGATGGGCTGGTCCACCTGCGGAGCCAGGCGTCCGTGATCGGCCATGTTGCCATGCGAATCCCAATTGCCGCTCGACCCGGTATGAATCAGCTCCACGAACCGGACGCCACGCTCAACCAGGCGACGGGCCGCCAGGCATTGCCAGCCAAAACCTTCATTCTGGCCGCGAGTCATGCCGTAAAGTGCGAGCGTTTCATCGCTTTCTTGCGATAGATCCAGCGCGTCGGGCATTTCTGTCTGCATGCCAAACGCCGTTTCAAAAGACTTGATCCGCGTTGCCAGTTGAGGGTCGTTCTGGCGGGCCGCAAGATGTGACTGGTTCAATTTGGCAAGACTTGCCAACTCCATTTCCTGCCGACGGCTTGTGGGCAGGCGGCGTTTCAGGTTGGCAACCGGGTTCTCACCCGGAATGACGCGCGTGCCCTGGTGGGCTCCTGGAAGAAAATCGGACGCCCAGACCTGCGTCCCGGCGTATGGCATTTGGGGGGCAAGAACCAGAAATGAAGGCAGATTCTGATTCGGTGTTCCCAGCCCATAGCTGAGCCACGCGCCCAAGCTGGGACGGGCGAAGGCAAACGACCCCGTATGCATCCCCAAGGTGGCGTTGTAGTGGTTCGAATGGCTAGTGTGCATCGACCGAATCATGGCAATGTCATCGACCTGACGGGCGATGTGTGGAAAGAGCGCGCTGACTTCGGTACCACTTTGCCCGTTAGGGGTAAAGTTCCAGTCAGGACGCTTCAGGAATAGTTTCTCGTAACCCGATCGATTGCGAGTCTCGGGATGATCGAACGTGACCTGCTTTCCATGGTCGGCAAACAACTGCGGCTTGGGATCAAACGAATCGACGTGCGAAACTCCGCCACTCATGAAGAGAAAAATGACCGACTTGGCCTTGGCGGGAAAGTGCGGGTCTTTCGGGGCGAGTGAGTTTGCGGCATCCGGCGAACCGGTCGGCGACGCAGCACGTGCAGTCCCGGTGGCCAATAACTCGCTAAGGAGGCCGGGCATGATTAACGAACTGGCAACGGCCGACTGAACGAATTGACGCCGTCCGAGGTGGTGAGAACAACCCTGCATCGTGTTAGTCCAGGTAAAGGAATTCATTGCTGGGGAGCAGTACGCGTGAGTATCCCGACCAGATGGCAAGTGGTTGTTCGGCCAACGGCATGTCCGCTACGGCGGTGCCATAGTCGTTCAGGAAAGTCATTGCAGCAGCCCGTTCGTCATGTTGCGGCTGCCGCTGTAGTACGATGCGAAACAGCGCATTCAGCCGAGCGTAATCGTCGGCCTCGTTAAGAACTCGCTTTGCCAGTCGTTCGGCCTGGCTGTGAAAGTAGCCATCGTTCAGAAAAAACAGCGACTGCGTTGGAACCGTCGTGACTTGCCTTTGTGGAGTCGTGGTGTTGGGGTCGGCACCATCGAACAAGCCCATAAACGCGTCGCGCCGGTTTCGTAGTGTCATTTGATAGATGCTGCGTTTGCGAGTTTCGGGGACCCCGGTAAACGGACCGTGCTGCGTGAAGGACCAACTTTTTTCCGGTGGAATCGGGTGGGTTGTACCAGGAGTGATGTCCAGTTCCTGGCTGAACGTCAGCAGAGTGTCGCGCAGCTCTTCGGCGTTCAGACGTTGCCGATCGAATCGCCAATAAAGGTTGTTGTTGGGATCGATGATCGAGGCGTTTGCTGCCTCTTTCTCCGTAAGGTCTCCGGCAGACCGCTGATAGGAGTCTGAATGCACAATTAGCCGGTGCATCGCTTTCACGCTCCAGCCCGAATTGATGAACTTGGCCGCAAGCCAATCGAGCAGCTCAGGATGTGTGGGACGTTCGCCGCGAGTTCCGAAGTCGTTGGGGGTTTGCACCAGGCCTTTGCCGAAGTGTTGCTGCCAGATGCGATTGACCATGACCCGGGCCGTGAGGGGGTTGGCTGGGTCTGTCAGCCAACCGGCCAGCTGTCGCCGACCGGAACCCTCACCATCTGAGACTCGCTCGGCACCAAAAAGCTCGAGCCACCGCCGAGGGACGGGATCCCCCAATCGTTCGGGGTCGCCACGCAGTTGAATTCGGGTATCAGCAATCGAGCCTTCGGAAACAGCGTAGGCCGTTTCCTTGAGCGGTGCCCGCGCGGCCAGTTCGACTCGTTTTGCCGTAAGCTGGGTTCGGCGGTGTCCTGCCTCGACCATTGCCTGTAGCAGCGGTCCATGATTCCCGCTCACCCGATCAAGCTTCCATCCAATTCCGTTGGGGCCGCCGGGATGGACATCGGTGATCCGACCTCGGATTTCCACGTGTCCTTCGATCGGGCTAACCCAAGCGATTGCCACGGAACCATCCGCTGCCGGATGGCAAAACACCGTCCGCGGTGCCAAGGTTGTCCAAACACTGATGGGCTCGTGCGTGGCATTCACAAATACGGCCGGGTTGTCGCCCGTTCGCCAGAAGCCGAGTCCAGGCTTTCCAGAGACATCGCTGGCGTGTTCCCGCAATGGGCTGGCTGATCCGCGGGCATCGAGAAACAGCCATACGGCTGCATTTCCAAAGTGATCGGCGTGTGGGTTAGTGTTGGCGAAATCATCAACGACATCGTCAGCCAGGTTCCACTTTCGGCTCTGCCCGCCGACTTCGGAAATCTCCCATTCAATTGATGTTGTATCGGCACCGTAGTTTCCTGCGGGATCGATCGTTAGCTGCAACATTTCGCCGACGGCTACTGCCGTCGATGGCCGCTGCGATTCCGCCACGATTGTGAAGGATTGGCTGCTGCCGTCCGCGATTTCTCCGTTTCCCAGGGAAAAGGTCGGAGTGGTTTGAGCTGCGGAAAACTCGCGAGTGCAGTCCGCGTAGGCACTTTCGATTTGCTGTAGTTCCGCGTCGAGACTGGCCAGTTCACGGTCAAAGGGTTCGACCGTTTCGGCCCATTCCGTGGGCGAAAGCAAAGGCACCAGGTCGCGTGGCTGTTGTTTGGCCTCACATCCCGGAAACGCGTATTTGGTACTGCTGAAAATGCCGTAGAGCGCGTAGTAATCATTGGCAGAAATCGGGTCATATTTGTGGTCGTGGCAGCGTGCGCAGGCGATGGACAGTCCCAGGAAGGCGCGGCCAACGGTATCGATGGTATCCTCGATCGTCAGATGCATGAATTTGTCGGAGTCATGGTCGAATCGGCGCGCGGTCGCCAGGAATCCGGTGGCAATCACGCCTGCCGCATACTCTTTGGCGCTCCCGCTTGCATGCAGTAGGTCCCCGGAAATCTGGTCACGTACAAACTGGTCGTAGGGCTGATCGCGGTTGAATGAGT
>JAIXVG010000153.1 GCA_027483145.1 Planctomyces sp. | reverse complement strand
AGGGGATCTTTGTATTCAAGAACGCCATCGCTATCACGATCGATCATGCGAGTTGAGTTAAACCTAAAGAATGGCCCTATTCGATTCTTTGAACTCCGCTCGAATGGTTGTGCAGGGTTCTTCGAAAAACCAATCACTTCAAACTCGGTACTAGATTTGCGGAGTCCACCAAGAAAAAACGTTAAGCACTCGGAACCATTCAATACGATCGGCGTCGACCAATCAGCCCCGCCGTTTGTTGAGAAGTCGAACTCAGGAAAGAATTGCCGGATTGTGGCTTTGCTTTTTGAATCCCACGAGTTATCCGGAGTCGCAGCGTCAGCGGGTATCCGACTTCTCGGGAGTCTGATCGACCCAGGAACGTCTCCCCCCATTTGGGTTTTGAAGGCAACGAGGGCCGATTCGATGGCCTTAATTTCAAACGTCACTTCAGCGACGCGGGCTCGTTGACGCACGCCACCGATAGCGGGGAGCAATAGCGCAACCAGGACAGCGATCACCGCGATCACGATCAGCAATTCAACCAGCGTAAAGCCTCGTGCACCGGCCAATTGCATGACGCAGCCGGAGTGCTTACCAACAGGAGCAGTTGTCGGTCGGAGTGATTTCATTGCAGCATTCCCTGAGGCTGAAGATCTTCAACGGCGATCCGGGTCTGGGTCCGTCTTCCCAGACATCACTTTGCCAAGAAAAAGTGGTTGTCGATTTGATTGGTTTAAATTGCTGGCTGACTGACTAAGCGGAACTTCGCTGCCGCTATCAGGTTTCGTCAGGCCAGATCGTTCAGCAGCTTAATCAGCGGCATGAAGAGGGCGATCACGATGAAACCGACGATCAAACCCAGAACCACCACCATCAGCGGTTCCAGCATGTTGACCAGGCCTTCCACCAGCACACCCACTTCTTCGTCATAAACGTCCGCCACCTTGTAGAGCATGGTGTCGAGGGCACCGGTTTCTTCGCCCACGTCGACCATGTTCACCACAATGTCGTCGACCGTTCGGGTTTCTTTCAGCGGGACAGCCATCGCTTCCCCTTCCCGAATCGCAGCGTTGATGTGGTCGAACGCCTTCACGAAGACCGCGTTGCCTGCGGTATCTCTGGTAATGGATAGGGCTTCGAGAATTGGCACCCCAGACGCCACCAGCGTGCCGAGTGTTCGGCACGTGCGGGCCACAATCGATTTTTTGAGGATGATTCCCAATAGCGGGATGCGTAACGAACACCAATCGACGATGTACGCCCCCGTTTTGTTCTTCCGCACAATTTTTAGGATGATCCACAGGGCGAGCGGGATGGCTGGGGCCAGGTACCAGTAGTTGACCACGGCATCGCTGAAGCCGATGAGGGCGACCGTCATGCCTGGGAGCTCGGTCCCGAAGTCGTCGAAGATCTTCTTAAACTTGGGGACAATCCAGTACATGATGAAGCCGACGATACCGGTGGCGACGGTGATCACCGCCACGGGGTAAATCATGGCCCCTTGCACCTTACGCTTCAGGCTTTGGGCACGCTCCATAAACTCGGCCAGGCGCTGCAAAATGATTTCCAGCGCACCACCCGCCTCCCCGGCGCGAACCATGTTCACGTAGAGATTGTTGAAAGCCTTGGGTTGCTTCCCCATCGCTTCCGACAAGGTGCTGCCAGACTCAATATCTTCGATGACGCCGCTAAGGCTTCCCTTGAGAGGGCCGGGCTTGGCCTGGTTTTCCAGAATTCGCAGACTACGCAGAATTGGGAGACCGGCATCCTGCAACGTTGAAAGCTGACGCGTAAACGTGGTGAGCTGCTTGGCACTGACCCCGCCGAACGAGAACGAGCCTTTTTTCTTGGGCTTTTTCTTGGCAGCCGCGTCTTTAGCGGTATCGGCCTTGGTCTTCTTTTTAGAGGCTCGGCCCTGCTCCGTGATGCGGGTAACGTAGAACCCTTTTTCACGAATCTTCTGCTGGGCTTCCTGTTCGCTGGTCGCCTCGATTTTGTCTTTGACTTCGAGCCCGGTATTGTCGGTGGCTTCGTATTGAAAAGTTGGCATTGCGAAAACTCCTGACGACTAAATCTCAAAGACGCTTGGCGCTATCCAGATTGCAATTCAGTTGTTTGCTTTTAATCCGTCTACAAAGGCGATAAGGGCGTTGCGAGTTTGATGAACTGGCACAACGCTCCCACTGTTAATCCATGTCTTCCGAGATTGTTTCCCGAACCACTTCATCGATGGTGGTGACACCATCAAAAATCAGCTTCAATCCTGCCTCACGCAAGGTGGTCATCCCCTGCGTTCGGGCAAAGTTGCGAATGTCGTCCACTGACGCATTTTCGGCGACGAGGTCGCGAATATCGTCGGTCACTTCGAGTAATTCATAAATCCCACAACGGCCCTTGTAGCCCGAGTTATTGCACCGGGCACACCCCTTGCCGTAATAGAAGCTGTATTGCCGTGCCTGTTGAATGGGAAGTTGCAACTCCATCAGCAACTCATCGCTGGGCTCAAACTCGGTGCGGCATTCCGAGCAAATTCGACGAACCAGCCGCTGAGCCAGCACGGCTTCAACAGTGGCCGTAATCAAGAAGGGCTTCACCCCCATATCGCGCAACCGAGTGACGGCTGTCGGGGCGTCGTTGGTATGCAACGTACTGAATACCAGGTGACCCGTCAGGGCGCTTTGAATGGCCACTTCAGCGGTTTCTTGATCACGGATTTCGCCGACCAGAATCGTGTCTGGATCGTGCCGCAAAATCGCCCGCAGAATACTGGCGAACGTGACGCCAATATCGGGATTTACCGGGACTTGAATCAGCCCATCGATTTCGTACTCGACGGGGTCTTCGGTGGTGATCAGCTTTGTTTCAATATCGTTCAGCTCGTTGAGAGCTGAGTAAAGGGTCGTCGTTTTTCCGCTGCCGGTGGGGCCCGTCACCAGCACAATGCCGTTCGGGCGACGAATGACTTTACGGAACTTCGACAGGATATTTGGGTCCATGCCGATTTTGTTGAGGTCAAGCTGCACCACGGTTCGGTCGAGGACTCGCATAACGACCGATTCACCAAAGATGGTGGGGAGGACGCTGACGCGTAAGTCGACCGGGTTGCCACCGACGCTCAATTCGATACGACCGTCCTGCGGAAGGCGGCGTTCGGCAATGTCGAGGTTCGACATCACCTTGATACGACTAACAATGGCGTTGGCCAAGTGTCGGGGGGGAGGGACCATCTCGTAGAGCATCCCGTCCGCTTTGACTCGCACCTTAAACTCGTCTTCAAATGGTTCAAAGTGTATATCGCTTGCCTGGTCTTTAATGGCCAGCAGCAGAATCATGTTCAGCAGCTTGCGGATGGGGGCTGCATCGGCGAGTTCGGACTCGTCGAGAGTGTGCTCGCGAACACGACCTTCAGGGGATTCCCCGAAGGCGGCTTCCATTTCGCCAATCACGTCTTCGATGCTGTCTTCGCGATCGGCATAGTGACGCGAAATAGAGGCTTCGACATCGCTCGTATTCGAAACAGCTCCTCGAACTTCACAGCCAAGAAAATTACGGAGATCGTCGAGGGCCTGCACGTTCTGCGGATCGGCCATGGCGACCGTCAGCACATCATCCTTTAAGGAGATGGGCATAATCTTGTAAAGCGCGGCCATTGTTTGCGGGACGAGCTCTAAGGCTTTAGGAGGGATGGTCGTTTCAGCCAGATTAACGACCGGCATCCCCCATTGCTCGGCAAGTGCTTCGACGACCTGAGCTTCGGTCACCAGGCCCATGCGGGTGGCCACCTGGCCGATGACTTCGCCAGCGCTTTGCTTTTGTGCTTCCAGAACGTCCCACAATTGATCTTCGCTAAGATAGCCAAGATCAACGAGAATCTGTCCTAGCTTGCGCTGAGCCATGGAGCCGTGTTCTTTCCCTAAAACCGGGTGGGATTTGATCCTCACCTGTCACAACAACCATTGATTCGTAACGCTAATTCATACCACGACGTTTAAGACAAGCCTTAGCAGTTACGAATCACGTTTCGTTCGACAGTTCACACCCTTAGCCGCAACTGGTCAAGAAGACCAGTATGGACGGCGGCATTGAAATGTAAACCTGTTAAGATTTGATGTGGAAATCGATGAAAGTTGGAAGATTATTCGTCTTCTTCCTCTTCTT
>JAIXVG010000083.1 GCA_027483145.1 Planctomyces sp. | reverse complement strand
GCGCCTCGGGAGAAGCGTTCTCAGGCAGGTTCGAGTCTGGAAGCACGCCACCAGTCATGCGAAATCTCGGGAGTATCAAAAGAAGAACTGGGGCAAGAGTGCCCCGGCCGCTGGAAACTGCTGAACAAAAACTTCGCACCGTAAACGATGCAGCAGGCTCTCGCAACGCTTCGCAGCGAATTAGCCGCGGTTAGCGGGAGATTCGGCAAAAGATGAACCGTTTGGAGCGATCGCCGACCTTAAGGGGCTAAGCCAATCTTGCCTCTTGGACGTCTAATTCTGTTCGGATTGGCTGAGCTGCTAGCGACTGGCCAGGGACGGGATCGCGGAAATGCTCGTCCCTGCTGCACCCGAGCGCCATCCTGGTCGCACAGCCGTACAGCGGATCGGCATATTGGGAAAAGTTAAGGACCGATAGTTGGACCGACCTGCCCGAAACAGCGTTATCGACTCTAATGTCGCTGCTTCGCCGGTTCGTGGTGCGTTTGGACAACGCATCGGAGACACATTCTGCAATCGTGTCCCAAGGGCAGGCTACCTCTTTGCCGGAATGACTTGCCAGCCGACGACTTTGAATTCGCCGTAAGCGCCGCACTCGAATTCAAGTGGCTGTTCCGGGCCGATTGGACGTGAGGCTTTGGCGTTTTTCAGTTTGGCGACATCGGAAACATTTATCAGCGTATTGTTTTCGACTAGTGCCGAATAACTTTCGGGCGACCGCAGTAACGGGCGAGACAGTCCCTGACACTCGATGATGTTGTCTTTTATCGAGATGGTTCGAAAATCACTGGTGCCGTTGAACCCGAACAGGCCCTCATCGCGCGGTGTGGCGGTCGTGCGGGCGATGACGTGATTGTTCCGAACTTCCAGATTACTAAACGGTTCGTTGAACCAGACGACGCCGCGACCGGGATTGCTAACCAGGTTGTTATGGAAGCTGGCGGGTCCGGGGGTGACAACGTCACCAAACGAGGAGAGCAAATTGCCATGGTCTGATCGCGAGTCGAAATCGAATAAGTTGTGGTCTATTTCTACGCCGTTGCGAACGAACTCGATGGAGTAGCTGTCCTTGAACCAATTGTGATGGATGTGAAATGTTCGGCCACTCTTCGGAACACCGCCACCGGCATACTTTGGAATGGAAATGGTGCCGGCGCAAACGTTGTGGTCGAGTTCGTTGTCTTCATCATTCTCGAAGGGGAACTCCATCGAGAAGTTCGTTTCGATTGTGTTGTGGTGGACGTGGCACCGCGATCCTTGTCGCACTTTGATGCCGTAGAATTCTTCAGCAGGCCCTTGGCGAGTTCGTACAAAGCGGTTGTTGAAAATCTCGCAGTCACCCATCCAGATCGCAAAGATGCCACCGCCAGTGATTCCGCCGTTAACACCTGGTTGGCCGTTATCCCACCGGCCCCCCGCGTCAATAAATTCACAATCGTGAATTTTGGCATGTTGCATCCCGAAGGTTCGAATGCCGCTCCAGAGAGTCTCCTTGATCCGGACATGATGGAGATGCAGATTAGTGTGAAACCAGGCGAACAGGGCACCGTGCAACTGCGGGCAGTGGAGGGTCATGTTCGAAATGCTGACGCCGACCGTATCACGCTTCAATCGGATGAGGTAGGCATCGGTGTCCAAGCCATCGAGTGTCATCTCGGGGTCGGGTAGCGATTTGGTTAGCGGCTTCCATACAGATGCGTGCGTCAGGATGGTCTTGTCGACTCCTGCCCCGGTTAACGTCATTCGGGCTTTCAGCTCGAGGGTGGCATCGAGCTCAAACGTGCCAGCAGCGATGTGGATGGTCGTCCCTTCGGCCCCATCACGAACGGCCTGAACTAGCTTGGCGGCCGTGTCGACCGTGGTTGCGGACCATGCCAGCGTAGGGGCTAGCGTGTGAGCGGCGAGGACAACCAAAAGGAATGCAGGTCGCATGAGGAGTCCTTTGGCAGGAGGGTTGATCGGCAGAGGAAATGGCGGGGTGCACGTCGCGAATAGGAGATGAAGAGGGTCAACCCGGGGGGAAGTCTTGCTGCTGAACATGGGATTTTTTATCGAGGGCAGCCTAACCGAGTTTTGAGGCAACGGTCAAGTTTTGTCGACGGAAGGCATCGAACGAGTGTCCATACTCCTGTATTCAACAGTGTACTGACCGATGGCCATTCCTGGATTGCGGTGGGCGTTAGGAAGAGTAAACGAGCCTATTGGGCAAGCCATTTGTGGCACCCTTGAGACGCTTCGCGGCATTACGGAAGATCGTGAAGCTGTTCTTCAAAGCACCAGCCTGTCGTCTGGTTGAGAGTGTGGAGATCAGGGAAACAAGTTCAAAAGTGAATCAAGACCACATTCTGCGAAATTCTCTGGATTATTTTTTGGATTCGTGTCAGATGGCGACTTCGCGTTGAGTTTAGGCTGTTAGAGAACCAATCATGACAGAATTTCCTGACACCCAATCCTTGCTGCTGGCGAACATCCAATCCCTCGAAAATCGAGAGGCCTGGGTCGAGTTCGTCCAGATCTACCGCCCCGTGATTTACCGCATGGCCAGGCGGCGAGGGATGCAAGACGCCGACGCACAAGACCTGTCTCAAGACGTACTGATTCGTCTCTCGAAGTCGATCGCAGGCTGGGAGCCACAAGAGGGAATTCGGTTTCGACACTGGCTTCGGAAAGTAGCTAGCAACGCGATTGTTACCGCCGTGACGAAGTCAAAGCCCCGCAGCTTTTTGGTCGGCTCTGCGGCTGACCAATTGCTAGCTGAAGCAGCCGACGTATCGATTGCCACGACGGAACTACAGAACGAGTGTTTTCGAGAACGCTATCTTCGCGCTGCGGCGATAGTAAGGGCCGATGTTAGTCCAGTCACATGGGCAGCCTTCGAGAAAACCGTGATTGATGGCCAGTCCTGCGAAGATGCTGCCAAGTCACTCGGGAAATCGCTGGGGACTGTCTACGCTGCCCGCAGTCGCATTCTGAAGCGGTTGCAAAACGAAGTTCAACGCCAGGAAGGAGACGCTCAGTGAACACTCCGAAACAAGATCCACGCATTGCGGATTGTGATTTGCAGCGGATTCGCGACTTTGTGAATTCAGATCATTATCACCTCGAAGATGCCAATCTGATTGCTCATCTCGATGAGTGCCCGCCTTGTCGACAGTATTTGGAGGCAGAAGCTGGCGAGCCAGAGCGTTGGGAGCAAGCGACACGGCTGCTGCGGAAGTCCGAGTTCGATGACGCCGGGCTAATCGACTTCAGTGCAGCGCCAGGCCCTGGTACCAACGCCGGCCAATCGGTGGCCGTGCAAGACGTGCTGGACTTACTGGTTCCATCGGAATACCCGAACCATCTGGGACGGCTTGGCACTTATGAGGTGACCGGCGTCGTGGGCGTCGGTGGGATGGGGGTTGTCCTGAAAGCGATTGATCCCTCGCTGGATCGTGTGATCGCCCTGAAGGTCATGAATCCCAGTTTGGCTCACAACGAAAATGCTCGCAAGCGGTTCGCCCGCGAGGCCAAGGCGGCGGCGGCAGTACTGCATCCCAACGTGGTGCCAATTCACAGCGTCTCCAGCGGTACGACCCTTCCCTATTTAGTCATGTCCTATATTCGCGGCGGCTCTTTGCAGAAGCGACTCGACCAGGAAGGGACGCTGCCACTTGTGGCCGTCTTAAGAATTGGCTCCCAAATCGCTGCTGGTCTGGCAGCCGCTCATGAACAAGGACTGATCCATCGCGACATTAAACCCGAGAATATTCTGCTCGAAGATGGTGTTGAACGGGTCACGATTACTGATTTTG
>JAIXVG010000115.1 GCA_027483145.1 Planctomyces sp. | reverse complement strand
TGCTCCGGGCGCCACCTGGTACATGCGTTGCCGCAGCAGCAGCTCATGCGAAAGAGAACCTGTCGCAAGTGCTCCAGATACGAGTCGGTGAGTCGCACCAGCTCGGGCTGTGTCAGTCTTGATTCGATACTCATTCAGAGTCTGCTCGACTTCGACCATGTCTTCTGGTTTATCGAGCGTTCGCGACAGCTCTTGCAGGTTGGCGTTGATCCCACGAATCAGGTTGACGAACACGAGCTTGAACACGGCACCGGTTCCGCTGCCGGTGGAACTGGATTGAGTACCTGGCTGAGTCGGCAATGCGGTGTAGTTGCCACTTTGAGCGGTGCCAATTGTGTTCACGCCAGTGGCGATTGACAGAGTCGCACCAGTCAGCCCGGCCCCTGTGACCGGCTCAGCCGACAGTGTGGTTGGGTTGACTGTATAGGCACCTGGCACAGTGATTGAATTGACGGCAGTGATCACGCCGGCGCTGATTGTGACCGAGGCCTGGAACCGTGTTCCGGTGCCGGTGGTACCCGTGACGGTCTGAGTACCGTTCGTACCTCCGGTGCCACCGTTTGCGACGGCTGCCGAAACAACCCTTGTGGTTCCAACGGTGATCGTGCCTGCGGTGCCGGTTCCTCCGGCAATCGTGATTACCTCGCCTGGCTGGTACCCGGTTCCGGGTGACAAGACCTTCGTTCGGTTCCCATCGATTTGAATCAGATTCGACCCGGTGGTAGCAGCTACTGTGACGGCGGGGGTTGAGGATAAGACGCTCGTCTTGTTGAGCAGGAGAGCGGAGGCCCCGCTCACGGCGAAGGTCGCGGAGGGCAACGTTGCCGTCAGGCCACCCGTTATTCTCCACATCGAGTTCGACATGCCCGACTCTGGAATGGTCGTCGAGCTGAACATCGTCTGAAATGATCGCCGGGAGTTGCCAATTTGTGGCGAACTTTTAACTCTCCAGAAATCACGATGAGCGGTAACCTCGTGAGTCGCTCGAATGGTGCTATAGAGATCGAGATTGGACACACCGTTGAGTCCATTATTGATCAGGATCGTGGAAGTGGCGCAAGTCAGGGTGACCACCGGCATGGCCGAGGAGTTTTTGTCGATCGTGACCGACCCGCCAACTGCAAACGTGGTGATGTCTGGCAGAAAGACACTTGTGTTAGCTGTAGGGTAGAGAATCGTGTTGGTGGCCAAGTCCTCAAATGAGACGATGTAATTACCGCTGATGTCTTTTCGCGGCCTCATCTGCATTCCAACTCCGTTGCCAGCGTTGAGCGGGGTCAGGCCTTTACCCAAACCCAACTGCATGAGCATTGCTGCGGCAAAGTGCCGCCTGCCCATCATTTGCAAGCTGGCGCCGCTATGGTGAGAGTTGTAGCCTTGGGCATCATTGTTGAAAGTGGTCGCTGTTGATCCGGCAGCCGACACAACCGCGATGTAGGGGTCGTCGGATTGTGACAGCTTCAGAAAGAAGTCATTTCGGTCGCCAGTCCGAATGTTTCCCCAGGTCCCGATTTGAGAAACGGTGATGCCTGTCGTCGGCTGCCACTGACTGAGAGCACGCCATTGGGAGACGAGGATCCAGAACTGAGTCTCGTAGGCGGCCAGGGTTTTGGCGTTAGTCCCAGCCCCCACTGCGGCGTTGCTGTTGGCCTCGCCTTGGATCCAAATCAGATGATCAACTCGCGGAACGCCGCCGTTGGTCAGCGAATTCGTGAGATCTGCAAACCGCGTGCTGCTTGACCCGCTCGACGTCCAGCCCTCGATCGGTTCACCACCAAACCAGTTGGCGATGATTCGGACAATCGTACCGCTTGGTAAAGCTCCAGACCTGAGCAAGTAGTTTGCAAACCAGATCGCGGAGTTAACAGAGTTGCTTAACGGAGCGACGTTATAGGCTGCCGTGATCCAGGCGGACCCGTTCCAGATTTGAATGTTGGCGTCGACCGTTTTGTCGCCTTCCGATGAGCCTGCCTGCCCTTGTGCGTTGCTCTGGCCGGAGCAGACCAGATAGAAGTAGCCATCAGACGAAGTGGTTCTTGGAATGGCATAACGCATCCGCAATGGTGAACCAGCAGGCCAAGCCCCAGATGTCTTCGGTCCGTACACCATTCCGGCATTGCGATCAAAAAAGTGGTCTCCGTCGTTCCCAATCGAGTTAGCTGGCGCGGCAGTGCCACCGATCAACGTGTTTCCGTCTTGACCATCTTGGCCATCTTCGCCTGGACTGCCTGACGGTCCGATCAGCGAGACACCTGATCCCCATACACCAGAGGCCTTCGGGCCGTAAAGGCGGCTGGCGGTCGTATCGAGATAGAAGTCGTCATTCGTACCGATTGTGTTGGACGGTGCCCCGTTCCCATGCAACAGGGTCTTGCCATCTGCCCCAGGGTCGCCTTGTGGTCCGCCGCTGGCAACAAGCTGTGACCAGGAGTTCAGGGTCGTTTCCGTCAGGGTGTTGATCACCTTTTTACGACCGGAGGAGAAGTTGACTCGCACTCCAGTCGAACTGCTCTCGACTACGGTTCGTTCAAGTTTGCCATTGCTCAGCAGGGTGCCAACTCCGGTTTCCCACTCGTTGAGAGTCTCGTGCTGAATGTTGTATGGAACTTCATCGCCAGTCGTGAACGCAGACGAGAAAGAGCGGCACCGCGGAACGACGCCGGACAAGGTTAAGTCTTGAGTTCCAGTGGTTGTCGAGTACTGCGCGACGTTGTTGCGATAAACGGTTGGCATTGTACTTAGCTCCCTGATACGACCAATGAGCGACCTGTTGGCTCATGGCAAGTCATATTGAGCGGTCGCGATTGGGTGCCGCGGTCATAACAAAACCCGTACTCGGACCAGAAAGGGCTGCTGCGAGTCGCGGTTTGCACAGCAAGCTGGTCGCGGACGAGAACCTCGTTTGCCGTACCAGGTGCGATGCGTGTGTGAGCCTCACAAGGATCTTCGATTTCGAGGACGTTGCCGTCAGTGTCAAACGTGACCTGCGACCGAGCAGAGTTCGAGCTGGCGGCGCGTTGGACAACAAGGTTTTCGGCTGACCAGGCTAGATAATCGTCGCGGACCGGCAGCAGCGAGCCGAACCAGCGTGCCACCGCCTTGTCGCTCACGGTCCCAACGTAGAGGTCGTTTGGAAAAATCGGCTGCGCGAATTGCTGGGCGCGCGAGTCTTGCCTGGCGATCGACGCGTCAATCTGTGCTTGCGTCAGCGGCTCGCTCATCGTTGGTGCCCCGATTCCGCCAGGTGCTTCGTTTATGATCACGCGCTCGCCGACCAATCCGTTGAGGATGCCAACGAGATAATCACGCCTTGCCGCTGCAAACTCTGCCCTCAGGGCTTCTGCGTCATCCCGGAGATGGCGATTGACTTGCATTTGGAAAAAGTAGTTTGTGGAGATCGGTGCTTGCACGCCGTATGTCGGCGCGGCAACTGGCGGATTTGGCCTCGCGAGACCCCAGTCGTCGAACCGCTGCTTGCGACATTCCTCTGCGTGCTCCTGAGTTCCCTCCCAATAGTAGCGGCCGTCCTCGCTCATGTGCTGCACCGAGGTCGGGGCAAAATAGATCAGGTCGTTTTGGGTGAGTACGTTCGCACCAGCATTGGAAACGGCAGTGAGTGTTGTTGACGGACCGGACGCGAGCGGGACCGCTTCGGACCACGTCGCTATCACGCCGCTGGCCGTCACCTGCATTTTGTGCAAGGTGATCGATGTTTCGCTGGCAACGACGGTCGGCAGAGTCAGCGAGCCTCCGTAAATGTCCATTTCAAACCGCACAATGTTTTGTGACAGCAGTGGCGTGTCGGCTCGCAGTGTGAAGCCCCAAGGCAGTGACGCAAAGTAAGATACGAGGCCTGCGACTGAGGTCGCGTTGCCTTGGTAGCGTCGTTGGTAGGTCACCTGATAATCGGCTGTGACAAGAAAGAACTGCCCTTCGTCATCCACTAGGCGAGTGCTTTCTGCACCAAAGAAGGTTGCGTCGCCGATCAGCATCGTCTGAAGCTGCCACTGATTTCTCTTGGTGCAAGTCAGGCGAATAGCTTCTTTTAGGAAGGAGTTCCCGACACTTCGCGAGCTGCCCTCAAAATAGTTTTCCCGAACCCGCTTTGCTGACACATACAAGCCGTCGACGGTCACACAATCAGCGTCAGTAATCACCGCCGCAGCCCGTTTTTGCATGACCACCTGAGAGATCGAAACTGAACTTGGGTCAGCGTTGAATCGCCACACTTCTCGCGGCGCTTGAGCGGTTGCGATAACACTAGTGCTTAAATCGTCAGGATGGGCAAACCACAATTCCAGCATGTCGCCGTCACGCAGGAGATTCAGAGTCGCGCGGGGGTCCCGCCGCAACCACAGCAAGTCGCCGTCGAGGTTGTAGACACACAGCGTCGTATTCTTGCGATCAAACACCGTCGGAGTTGTGGAGTTCCGAGACCCTTCATAGACGACCACAAAGCAGTCCTGGAACTCTCTTGCAAAACGCACTGGCTGTTCGGCAAACGTACTGGATGGAACCGAAGATCGATCAACCAGATCAAGGTCGATCGACCGCCGACTCCACAAAGCATGGCCCGCTTTATCAACACACTCTATTTGCACGATTTGGCCTACTCAAAATTTCGATCCCATTGCTGAATTGTCTTGCCGCTGTACATGACCAGCGCTGTAGGACTGACCAGCCGACTGGTTGCAATCGAGCTAGTCAGGTCAAGAGGCTCAAGTTCGTCGCGAGGCCAAACACGGGTCTGCCGAAACACCAGATCGGCGAACCGCTCGGCGTTAACACCTGCGTTCCGCCAGCCTCGATTGATTTGCCAACTTGTTATCAATGGGGAGTTATCAGCTAGGTCGCGGACAAAAAAGAGACCGAACGGCCACACCACCGGCGGTTGAGTGTTCCAGGGGTTGGCCAGGTTGTTGGCATCACCTGCCGTACCTCGGCCGAACACTTCGAGCGTGGTGGAGTTGGTTAGGTTTCTAAGGGCGGTTTGTAGATCAGCCGCTCGTATGTCTGCTCGCAGGCGGTTGGTCGTGTTGTTGCCAAGCTTAATCACAAACTCCCAATCGGCTTGCACAACCCCACCAAGATCGCGGGGCGACAAAACCCCTGCGTTCAGGACCGCAGGGGGCGTGGGTGCTACGTTCTCTTTAAGCGGATAAACAGCCGTTGCAGTAATCTGCCTAACATCAGCAGGAGTGCTACCTGCCGGGGCCGGATTCAGTTTCGTCAGCACGAGGCCCGGGCGTGATGACGAACCGCTGGACGATGGAACCACAATTCCATATCCGATTGCTTCAATCTCTGCTGCAAAGACGATCTCACCGACTTCAATCTCTGGGCCACCCGGCCTTAACGGCTTGACCGTAATCGGCGAAGGGTCGATTCGATACCAAAGCGGCGTAATCTTTAGCTTGCGTTTTGTGGTTGAAGCGGGCGACTGCAGATTCGCAAGTTGCGGAAACCATACACACCAAAGCTTGGCCGTGATTTGATAGTCAGTGTACTGCCTTCCTAAACCGACGACCTGCACCGTTTCGGGTGCTCCCGCTTCAATCAATGCTGTTCTCAATTGTGCGTCGGTCGAGTTGACTGTCACGCCTGATAAGGTGTTGTTCTCGTACTTCAGACTTAACTGTGTATTGGATCCGACTTCAAGCTGCAGCAAGAATGAAGAAGTATTGCTAGCGAGTCGTTCGGCGAGGAGTGCCTTCGCCCCGTCGCTGTAGAAACCTGAGTCGGGGTTCACACGTTCGAGCATGATCGCCGCGACCAAGTTCTGGGGATCGCTAGATTGGTCTGGTGTCAACGGGCTGAAGAGACCACGCTCATAGTCACCCAACATCCTTTTGAGTGATGTTCTTGTGCTTTCGCGAATCTTGGTCATCTAAATTTGGCCTCCGTCCAGTCCTTTGGCTCAATCAACTCAGCATCAACTAGCACGACGTCCTC
>JAIXVG010000614.1 GCA_027483145.1 Planctomyces sp. | reverse complement strand
GGATGGCCGCTCGAACAACTAGCGCTAGCAAAAGCACAACCAGCAGGTGAACCGGCCGGTTGTTGCGAACATTCATTCCACAAAACCCAAAAAAGACCAGAGGACAGGGTGTGAACGTGCCGCACCGCTGGGTGGATCACGGGAAATCGTCGCGGCGGCTAGCCGAATTGGGTTTGGTTCCCCCGACAATTGCAACTTGGGAGGACCGCCCGTTGCAAAGTTGACAATCCAGCGGCGAAGTTAGGTGGTAGCGGCTTCTCTGGTCGCTGTCCGTACAGGTTACCAGAGCTTCCCAGGTCGTAAGGTCTTCGCAGGTGGTTGGTTTGACCTGATCGTTTTGATCTGCGAGGCGAAGCGCAAAACAGGGCGAGCGGCAGGGTTGGCCGGTTTTGGGTCCAGGAGAGTGGGGTAAACTTAGCCAGTGTGTCGGTGGGTGTTTGCAAGGGGGACCGGGGGAATGCGATTTGCATTGCACTGGGGTTTGGTGACCGGCGCGACAGCTAAACTGAAGTGGTGATTGGCTGAGGCGGACTGTTCATCGGTTTGGGCTTGAAGGGTGCGTCTTGATGCGCCGTCCAACGTGTTGGTTACGACATGTAGACGCAGTGCGGCAAGCCGCAAGTGACGAAACTTGAGTGCTGTTTTTTGATTCGTGTTAAAGCTACTGAATGGACAATCTCCAGCATAGTAGCGGAACGGCGCGAGCCGTCCGGTTCTGAATCGATGTTTTGTGCGCCGTTCGCAACCGCTTGGGTAGTTAAATGAAATTGACCGGAGGGCTTGCGCCCTGCCGCTACGATCCCGAGACAAAACTGATTGTGGCAAACTACTAAAATCAAAATGTGCCCGAAGGAGCGGGTGCTGGTGAAGTGATGAACAGGAGATGGTGCGGCGAGCGGCACCGTTCAAAAACAGCCAGCAGGGACAAAATGATGATGCGGCTGAATCAGGGACGGCTGAACCAGGGACTGCGAACCTGCACGATCATGCTTGCGGTTCTCGTATTAAATAGTGGTGGTCCGACTGGCCCAACGTATGCGTCGGCGGGTGATGTCGTTTCTGCGGATGAGCAACAAGCCTTGGCAGCAGCCGTGGCGCTCAACTACAGCAGAGCGTCCCTGCATCGCATTCGACGCAATCCGTCGCTACGGGTGATGATCGAAGAGCAGGAAAAAATTCTGAACCACCTTAACTTAAATGGGGTGGCTGATGAAGAAGTCATCAGGCTCTATTCAAGTGTGCTCGATGAAATCGGCCAGATTCAGATGGCTGACCAGGAGAAGCAGGTCCTCAAGGATCGTTTCCAACAGGCTTTCGCGCAGGAAGTCACACTCGATGCCTTTACGGCGGCGACCCAGTTGACCTCCGGTCAGTTCGGGCAAGCTGTGCGGACCGGGGCCAGCAGTTGGTGGGACTATCGCAACCTGGGCTACAACCGGGATTTAGATACATGGCGCGTGGAGAAGAGCCGACTGACGGCCGTTGTCGAGAAGTCGACACAGTTCCTCGACGTCTCGTGGAAGATGGCTCGCAGCAAAAAGATTCCCGATCGCTGGCTGGTGCGGGGGGATGACCTCGACAACCTGGAAGCAGCCTGGAAAGAGACCGACCATACTGTCCGCTTGCGCATTCTGAAGCGGATGGAATCGTTCATGGAGGCCTATCCCCCCTACTGGTATTACGTGGGACGAACGCAGCAGGCGCTGGGTCAGGCGACCAAGGCCATCGAGACCTACGAGCGACTCGCGCAGTTGGCGGAAGGCCACTTTCGTAAGGACGAAATGCTGGCAACCGCGCTGGCCAATGAAGCGGCGCTGCAAGCGAATTTAGGGCTGCCGCAAGCAACCCAGACGGCAATGCGGGCGTTGCAGTTCTCCACCGAAGCCTGGGAAGCCAACTTGCTTTGTGCGGCTGTGTTGCAACGAGGTGGCCAGGTCGAAACGGCTGAAGATGCCATTTTGCGAAATCTTGACCTGCGGATGGAGCGAGCACAAAGCCAGTTGGCGCTGGTCTCGCTTTACTTTCATAGCGATCAAAAGCGGAAGCTGGCGACGTTATTGGATGACCCTGCCATCTATGCCGAGATTCCAGGCCCAGTGTTGGTTTCGTGCATGGCTTATCTGGGTGAGAACTGGACCAGTGAAGGGGTAAAGCAGTATCTGGCCCAGTCGTTATCGGCATCGCCCCGCTTCAATTTTGCGAAGGATGATCTGGTGGTGACTGCCAATAGCCGCTGGCAGTTGCATCGCGCCCATATCGTCTTGTCGATTGGGGATCAGCAGTTTGATCAACCACGGTTCGCAGCCACGAACCAAACGGTGTCGCTGGCGTTTGAAGGGATTTCGGAGCTAGGGCATCCGCTTGGCCAGCCAAGTCAAGCCGAAGGGCCAATCGGGCCGGTCGTATTAACGCTCGAATACCCCGGCTTCCAGCCCATGAAGCTGCTATTGGCAACACCGGGCAAGTCAGGGGGGAGCGGTGACGGGCGAGCCAGTCTGGTCACGGCTGTTCGCAAGACGCCGCAATATCGATTGACGGCTGTTGCGGAAGGGAAGCGGGGAATTGTTCTTAGTGCGAAGGAACGGCAGGCGGCCAAGCCCGTGATTGACCCGTCACTGTCGAACCCCATTACACTTCTGCCCCCGCTGGAAGGGGAGAAATCGTCATTATTGCCAGCCGAGCTGATCGATGCGGAACTGGGTGCAGGGGAGTAGCGGCGGAGGTCGCTTGCCTGAAGTCTGTAAGGGCGACAGGTCTTGCTTCGTTCGAGGTTTGACCCTTGCCCAGAAAATCTTCCCGACCGGCGAACGTTTTCTTTCCATTTTGCGTCTCAATCACGCGTAGGAAAAAGAGAAGTCGGGTAAATCGACCCGTAGCCATCGATTGCGAAGGCTGAAAGCCGCTGAACTCTTCCAGTGTACCTGTTTTCAGCTGGGATGAGGGAAAACCCCCTGGCAACCTGTTTTATGCATTTCACCCACGCAGAAATGGGCCTAAGTGCTGAAAAAGCAAGGATTTACACGCGACAACCTTCGTCCGGGATGCTGATAAGCCCCTTATGTCTATTTGGTGTCGACAAAAAAATCTCAGTAATCCGGTGAACCGTAATCAATCTGGTTGCGTTTCCCCCACATGTTGAACGAATGAAACGAGGGAAGCACACAGCCACCTCGTAGTGATTTTTTGAGATTCGTGGTGGTCGCTTATTGCCGTTGTTGCAATCAAGGGCCGCGAGAGTTTTTGTGTCGCACCGATTCTGGTGATCTGAACCGCAATGAGCTGTGCCAGCTCTGTGCGAGTAAGAAATCCGGGGTCTGGTGCGACCGATAGGTTAGTGGTCTTCGGCCAAAGTTCTGAACGCCCGGTCGGGAACGAAATAGACCAGTCGGGCGAAGACTGTTGTGGTCAGCCGCGTTCGGCCAACCAGGGAGGTGACTTCCATGTCTAAATATCGCAACCCCGTCTTGAAGCAGTTGAAAGACCAACAGGTCCGGTACGCGCCTCGCGATGTGCGCCTTGAGCAGATCGAGCGGACCGAAGATTTGCTGCAGCGGATCGAAATCGCCCAGTCCTACAACTACCGCGATTTGTGTAAAGCGATTACGGCCTATCGTCCCGAGATGCACGCCGACTTGAATATTGCCGGGACCGATGTAGCGCACGATTTGCGATTGTTCGTCGAAGATTTGTCTGACAGTGCGAATATCGACGTGGCCCATGTTGGCCAGGAAGTTCTGACAGTCGAAGACGTGAGCCGTCGCTACAACGTTTCGACCAAGACGGTCGATCGCTGGCGGGATAAGGGGCTGGTGAGCCGTCGATTCCTAATGGGGGGCCGAAAGCGAGTTGGCTTTCTGCGCTCATCGGTCGAATGGTTTGTTGATCGCAATAAAAGCGATGTGACACGCGGCGGAAGTTTCCGGCAAGTGAGTGCCGACGAGAAAGAAAAGTTGATCCAGCGTGCACGGCGCTTAGCTAAAGCGGGTGGTTGCCCCACCGAAATCGCACAACGGCTGGCGCGGCGTTTCGGAAGATCTCCAGAAACCATTCGCTACACGCTGAAGTCGTTTGATCAGGCTCACCCTGAGATCGCGATTTTTCCCGGTGCCAATCATCCGTTATCTGAAACGGATCGCCGTTCGATGTATCAGGAGTTTCGCCGGGGTACGTCGGTTGAAAACCTGATCGATAAGTTTGGTCGCACTCGATCGAGTTTGTATCGGATTATTTCTGAAACTCGCTGCCAGATATTGCTGGAACAGCCGATTGACTTCATCGATTCGCCGGAATTCCATCTGGAGAACGCCGACGAGCTATGCCTGGGACCTGCACCACAGGGGGCCAAGCCTGTTGCAAGCACGCGAATTCCCCCGGGGCTGCCCCCTTATCTGGCCAGTCTGTATACGGTCCCACTGCTGTCGCGCGAAGAGGAAGCTTACTACTTCCGCAAGATGAACTACTTGAAGTTCAAGGCAACCGAACTTCGAAAGAAGATGAGTGCCGCCCGGCCGCGTGCTCGCGAGATTGAAACGGTCGAACGGTTGATTGACGAAAGTAGCGAAGTAAAAAACTTCCTCATTCGCAGCAATCTACGCCTGGTGGTTTCAATCGCCAAGAAGCACGTCAGTGTGACTGGGGACTTCTTCGAAATGGTGAGCGACGGCAATATGTCGTTGATTCGGGCCATCGAGAAGTTTGATTACAGCCGCGGCTTCAAGTTCTCGACCTATGCAAGCTGGGCGATTATGAAGAACTATGCCCGGTCGATCCCGGCTGAGCATACGCAGCTTGACCGTTTTCGGACGGGGGCGGAAGAGGTCTTTCAGAACTCGACCGATCGCCGGAGCGACCAATTCCAGCAAGAACTGGTCAATTCGCGGCAGCATGATGTGCTGATGACCATTCTATCGCGGCTCGACCAGCGAGAGCGCGAGATCATTCTGAGCCGCTATGGCCTGGAGCAGGGGACCTCGTCGCTGACGTTGGAACAGGTCGGGGTGCGCATGGGAGTGACCAAAGAACGGATTCGGCAGATCGAGGCCCGGGCACTCAAGAAGCTGCGACAGATTGCTGCTGAAGAGAAGCTGGAGATTCCTGAGCTGTAGGGATTCTTGGTAGCAGGCTGGTGATTAGCCGGGCCGTCGCTGGCATTTTGGCTTTGGGTTAATGACCGAGCCAAGGCCACAATCGCCGGTTTGAATTGGGCGGTTGCATCTTGCTCCCTGAAATTTCGAGCTGAAATGATTCCGTCCGGCGCTGTAATGGTGCGACCGCGTTGCGTTATCATCCTGCGACAGCGACCGGCCATGACTTGCGATCGCGAAACAAGTCTTGTTCGCCGTGTACGCTTGATGCCTGCTCGATTTCACTGCCCGCCTCAAAGGCCGTTATGCTCCCGCTGCGCTGGTTACTGGTGGTGACGTTGTGGCTGTTGCCGCCGGTGGTGTTGGTGCTAGTGGGGGCGTACAGCCTGATTGAAAGTGGGCGGTACGCGTATTGGTGGTGGTTGTTTCCGGTTTCGTGGGTGCTGGCCTGGGTCTGTTACTCCTTTTGGCCCACAAAGCAGCGGCGTGTTTCCGACGAGCCGCTGTCAGTGCCAAGTCATTGGACCGAACGGGATAAAGCGGCGGCTGAACTCGTGGCCCAGTTGCAGGTCTTGCCAAACGGATTGACGACTGCTGCTTTAACAAAGCCCGAGCCTTATCAACGTGGTGCAATCCAGGTCGCCGAGGTGATCTCTCGGCATTACGCGCCAGGGTCGAGCGATCCGGTGGCGGCACTTTCCATTCTTGAAGTGTTAACAGCGGCTGAACTGGTCGCTGAGGATATGCACGACTGGATTCGGGATCATATTCCTGGCAGTCATTTGATATCGATTGGTCAATGGCGAATGATGGGGCAAGCTGCCGGGTATTGGCAGTTTGCTAACGATGCGACGCGGTTTGTATCGGTTCTGTGGGACCCGACTGCTATTGGTCGAGTGCTGGTCTCGAAGTTTGGCCTCGATTCGATCACCGGTGCTGCAAAGGGAGAACTGCTGGCTAGTTTTTATGCGCTGTTCATCCGGCAAACGGGGTTTTACTTAATCGAGTTGCACAGTGGGCGCTTGCGCGGCGGTGCTAAAGCCTATCGCGAGTTCCGGGCCAGGCTGAATTCGCCACTCGGTGCCAAAACGGTGCAGTCTGCGGCAAGTCCATCGGCCCCAGAGGTACCAGTCTCGATCACGGTGATTGGTCAGTCGAAGGCGGGGAAGTCGAGCCTCGTCAATGTCCTTCTGGCGGAGACGGCAGCCAAGGTCGGGGTGTTGCCGACAACGAGGAACGTGGCCAGGTATCGATATTCTAAGCGGGATGTCCCGATCGCGGTCGATTTGCTTGATACCCCAGGTTATGGCGAAACGAAGATCACCCCTGCCGAAATGCGGGAACTGGAGGAGGCTGCCGCCAACGCGGATATCGTGCTCTTTGTGCTCGAAGCGCGGAACGCCGCCCGGGCGAGCGATGTAGCAGTTCTCACAGGGTTAGACGCGTTTTTTGCCAATCACCCAGAACGAAAACGGCCAGCGATAATTGGCATTCTTTCGAAGATTGACCTCTTAAGCCCGGCACTCGACTGGTCGCCCCCCTACAACTGGCGCGAGGGGGTCCTGCCTAAGGAGCTTTCGATTCGGCAGGCGATTGACTATCAGAAGGACCTGTTTGGCAGCGCGCTGACGCAGGTCGCGGCCGTCGCGTGCGATACGGGCAGAGCGCGCGTGACAGGCATTCGGGAAGAGCTTTGGCCACTCATTCTGGAAAGTCTGGATGAAGGACGGGCGACGGCTCTTCTCAAATGGCTGCATGCCGACTATGACCAGCAGCGATTGTCACAAACCTTGAACCAATTGAAGAACCTCGGCCGGGGATTGGTGGAGGCTTATTGGAAGGGAAAGACAAAGCTTGATGGATGACTAGGCCTACCGGCTGATTGCCGTTCGAAGTCGAGAACCGGCGGTTGACGCAGTTGGCTAACCTCAGGTTTGAAAACGTCGCATTGGTTCGAGAGACAGGCAAGTTGGCTCACCGTGCCGAGGTGAGCAAAGGGGTTTATCGTTGTGACAGATGAAGAGCAGTTTGATGTTGTCAACGCAGCTGATGAGGTCCTGTTTCAGGCCGCGCGGAGCGAAGTCCATCGGCAGAAATGGTTGCATCGGGCTGTCCATGTATTCGTCTTTCGCCCCACTGGCGAGTTGCTGGTTCATCAGCGTTCCAGCTCGAAGGACGAAGAACCACTTAAGTGGAATTCCTCCTGCAGCGGGCACGTTTCAGCTGGAGAGCATTACTGGCTTGCAGCGACCCGAGAGCTGCAAGAAGAACTAGGACTGACGGGAGAACTAGAGCTGGTTGGTAAGCTACCCGCTTGTGAAGAACTAGCGTTCGAGCATACGTGGCTATTCGAACTGACGACGACTGACGAACCAGTGCTCGACGCAGGTGAGATTGCGGAAGCCAGATGGTTGCCGCTGCAGGATGTCCATCGCTGGCGGGACGAGCACGCGCAGGAATTCTCGCGTCCGTTCCTGACGCTGCTTGACTGGTATCGCGATAAGACCTGCTAAAAGCCAGCTTCTAAATCGTGCCGAGCCGGCGATGCCAATCATCGGGTTCTGATCATCTCAATCAAAAAAGTAACATCGACATAGCCAAACTTGGCCGAACATTGGAAAGCAGACCTGAATGCTGGGAATGGACGATGCCCTGCGGCACTTGGACCAGTTGGCCAAGCCCCCGGGAAGCCTAGGAAGGCTGGAGGAAATCGCTGCTCGCATGTGCGTGGCTCAAGGAACGCTGGCTCCAGTCGCTGCGCCGCGCGAAGTGATTTTGTTTGCCGGGGACCATGGCGTGGTTGAGGCAGGAGTATCGGCCTGGCCTTCCGATGTGACTCGCTTGATGATGAATACCATTGTGAGCGGCCGCGCCGTCAGTACCGTTCTGGCCAGTTTAAGCGAGACCCCATTGTCGCTGATCGATGTCGGTTCATTAGGCCCGACACTCGAACCAACTTTGGGAGAAACAATTGGGGGTGGCCCTTTTTTGGCAAAGGGAGTTCGATATCGAGATGCCAGGTTTCGGCAAGGGACCGCCAACCTGGCATCTCAGCCCGCGCTGACAGCAAGCGAGTTTCAACAGGCGTTTGCCATTGGGGCCAGCGAAGGAACGCGCTGTCATCAGGCGGGGACAAAACTACTGGTGCTGGGGGAAATGGGGATTGGAAACACAACTCCCGCTGCCTGCTTGACCTCGCTGTTACTGAACCTGCCAGCCGAAACGACTGTGGGACGGGGGGCAGGGGGGGGAGACGAGCAGCTTGCGCGAAAGCGGGCGGTTGTTGATATCGCTGTCAAACGGTCACAGCGCATCATGCAGAATAACCCCGTTGAAGGCATCGTCGGGGTGGCAGGACTCGAAATTGCGGCCATGGCGGGTTGCATGTCGACCGCGCTGAAGCACGAGATCACGGTGCTGCTGGATGGTTATGTAGTGACGGCCGCTTTGTTATGTCTGCGAGCATTGGAGCCTGAGGCCTTCGCCACCTATCAGCATCGGGTGGTCGCCGCCCATCAGTCGGCCGAGCCGGGACATCGGTTAGCGCTGAAATCCCTCAGCTACGAGCCGATATTCGCAGACTGGGGGATGCGGTTGGGTGAAGGGAGCGGGGCGATTCTGGCAATCCCCGTGATTGAGGCGGCTTGCGGTGTTTCTGGAAAGGTAGCCTCCCTGCAAGATGTGTTGGTGGGGAAGATTAGGAAGTAGGCTACCAAAACAGGCAATTCGCCAACCCTTCTTCCAGTAACTCGACATCCATTCGCACAACAGTTCACAGTCTCGCTCAAATTGGATTGGGCTAGGCAAGACAGATGGGCCAGCTAAAATCCGGTAAACAAGATTTGTCTGCAGCGACCTTGGGCGATTTTTAGCTTGTCGACGCTCGCTTGCTTCCCTTTGGGTGACTAGTGCGCAACAGCCAAGACAAGAGCAGACGAAGTGATTGTGGAAGTAGACAAGTGAACGCTGGCTGAGGATTCGTCAGGATTCAGTGCCAAGAAGCGTGTACGACAGGATGTGGTCCACGGGACTGAAACTAGGGGTGGTTTGGCTTTCGGTATCGAATCGGCTCCGTTCAAGTAACGGTGGCCAACCGCCGGGAAGTCGGGGAGAAGGATCGTGCCCGAACTGTCAGTGATTGTCCCGACATTTCGGGAGGTGGAAAATCTGCCGGAACTGCTCGAGCGGATCCACGGAGCCGTACTGCTAGCCGGTATTAGCTGCGAAATTCTGGTTGTTGACGACAACAGTCGTGATGGAACCATTGAAGCCTGTGATGCGCTTCGCCGCCGTCACCCCGTACGGCTAATCACACGTACGACTGAGCGCGGTCTTTCAAGTGCAGTGGTTCGCGGCATGCGCGAGGCCAACGGGGAAATTCTGCTGGTCATGGATGCCGACTTGTCGCATCCTCCGGAAAAAATTCCGGAGATGGTTTCTCAATTGCGTAAGCCGGGAATCGATTTTGTGCTTGGAAGCCGATATGTGCCGGGCGCCAGCACCGACGAAGAATGGAGCCTGTTTCGGCGAATGAACTCGCTGGTGGCAACGGGGCTTGCCTGGCCGTTGACTGCCGTTCGTGATCCGATGGCTGGTTTCTTTGCGATTCATCGCCGAACGTTTGCCGAGCATGAGGCTCTGCTTGATCCGGTGGGCTATAAAATTGCCCTTGAAATTCTGGTCAAGTGCCGCTGTCGGGGTGTCAAAGAAGTCCCGATCTATTTTGCAGACCGCACCAAAGGGGAAAGCAAGTTAACCTTCAAAGTGCAGGTTCAATATCTCCGTCATTTGCGACGCTTGTACGACTTTCGATTTCCCACGCTCGCCAACTTTCTGTTGTTTGCTCTGGTGGGGGCCAGCGGCCTCGTGATTGACCTTGTTTGTTATTCGGCCGCGATGGGAATAATGAGCAAAGGACCGGCGCGGGCGATTGCAATTTGGATTGCAATGACCTGGAACTTTGCATTTAACCGCAACATTACGTTTGCTTACACGCGAGACGAAGACATCCTTAGTCAGTACGGCCGATTCTGTTTGAGCTGTATGCTGGGGGCGTTAGTCAACTGGCTGGTTAGCATGTCGCTGGTGACGACGCTCCCGTGGTTTGCAGATCATGCGCTGGTTGCAGCATTGCCCGGGGTTGCGGCGGGGTTGCTGTTCAATTTCACCATTTGCCGCTGGGCTGTCTTCTCGGGTGGAGAGCCAACTCCTATGCGGGTGGTTCGTCCCGAAGAGACCGTTCCTTCGCTAACAACTTCTGCGACTGCTTCGTTAGCAGCGACCAAGTCGTCAGCCAAGTCTCCTGCCAGTCAACGTGATTCGATTCGGGCTGAAGAGACTTCAACCGAGCCAGCGGATGGAAACAATCGGTTTGCGGCCTAGAACCTCTTCGAGAACGGGCATTAGTCAGTCGGTCGGGCAGCCTGTCTCATTTTGAAGGCGATGTGGTGAGATGCTGACACCGTTTCGTAGAG
>JAIXVG010000390.1 GCA_027483145.1 Planctomyces sp. | reverse complement strand
CGTCTTCTTCCTCTTCTTCTGGCTCTTCTTCGAGCAGCCCCTTCTTGGCCCGCGCGATTCGTGCCTTGAGTTCGCCGGGGTTATTCGAACGAACAACCACGTCGTCCTCTTCGCAAAGTTCTTGCTTCCACAGATTAAACAGGGCGTCGTCGAGCAGTTGCATGCCGAACTTTCGCCCAGTTTGAATTGAAGAGTTAATTCGATAGGTTTTAGCTTCGCGAATCAGGTTCGCGATGGCTGAGGTGACGACGAGTAACTCGTAGGCAGCGACAACCCCCTTGGGCTTACGAGGCATGAGCGCCTGGGAGAGAATGCCAATAATGGATGACGAGAGCTGAGTTCGAATCTGTTCCTGCTGACTGGTTGGGAAGACGTCGATGATTCGGTCGACCGTCCCCTGAGCACCAGTCGTATGCAGAGTTCCGAAGACCACGTGACCCGTTTCGGCTGCGGTAATTGCCGAAGAAATCGTGGCCAGGTCGCGCATTTCTCCCACTAGAATAATGTCGGGATCCATTCGCAAAGCACGTCTTAGCGCCTCCGGGAAATCTGGAACGTCCACCCCCACTTCCCGCTGATTGATGGTGCTCTTTTTGTGCTGGTGGTAATACTCGATGGGGTCTTCGAGCGTGATGATGTGGGCGTCATCATGCTCATTCAAAAAGTTAATCATGCTGGCCAGACTGGTTGTCTTGCCGCTACCAGTTGGCCCCGTAACGAGAAACAGCCCCTTTGGACGGCGAATCAAATCGCGAATAATGGGGGGCAGCCCCAGTTGCTCGAAAGACAAAAACTCGTTGGGAATGCGTCGAAGAACCATCCCAATGTGGCCACGCTGCTTGAACACAGCCACTCGAAACCGGGCCTTATCACCGAAGGCGAATCCAAAGTCAGTCCCGCCTACTTCTTGCAGCTCCTGCTGATTACGCTCGGGAGTGATGCTTTTCATCAGGCTGACGGTGTCTTCGGGTTCGAGCGACTTCGTATCGAGGCGAACCATTCGCCCACCCGATCGAACAACCGGAGGTTGGCCGGTAGTAATGTGGAGATCGCTCACTTTTTCGCGAACGACCGTCTCCAGAAGCTTGTCGATCTGCAAGAAGGCCATCTGGTTCCTACACTGCCTGTGGTCGCAAGTTGCCCATAATCGGATTGGCGATCATGGTGCCGTTCGGTCGTGATTCGCTCAGCAGCCCGCTGAGTTGGTCGTCATGTTGATTCAGGGAAGGTCAGCGAGAACTGCTGGCCCGTCGGGATTTACTAGAAATGGGGTGAAACGAGTCCCGACCGATTACGTTGACGTCTAAAGAGCGTTCCCGAACACCAGCTCGTTTGAAAAAAATTCGGGGACTGGCCCGGGATCGCCTGGTCAGAAGCGATCCCGGATCAACGGCCCATTGATCTGAATACCGCACCCGTCCCCGTGCTCAACGAACGCACAGCTTACGCCCGTGCCTTGTCTTCGTGTCTGGCTTCCACGCAGAGGTCAATCTGACGAAGAAGCGTCTGTTCACAGGGATTATTCGAGTGAAGTACCCAAACCGGAAAGTGATTGCACCGTTTTTGGAGTGCGGCGCCAATTCTCGGAAGTTCAAATTACGATGAATTTTCGGAGAGAACCGTCGGGGGCATGTAACCATGCGTATAGGTTCCGTGACGGAATCCTCAATTCTGCCACGTGAATTCATACCTGTCAGGGTTTCTTGCGTTGACCACTGTAAGGGCCAAGCAAACCTCCTGGTGTGCCGAGTGGAAAGCAGATCGTCAGTCCGCTGCTTAGTGACCTCCTTTACTGAGCTTGTAGCACTCAAGCAAGGTCGTTTTTCCGGCGATTGCCTTGTCGACTGCATCCTCGACCAGGGTCTTCATTCCGAACAGACGTGCTTGCCGCATCAGGTTTTGCGACGGTTCGTTCTTAAAAGTCATCTCGCGCAAGGCCGAGTTCATGATCATCAGTTCGTGAACCCCGACCCGGCCACGGTAGCCCGTGTGCTGGCAATATGAACACCCCTTACCGCGGACGAAATTGGCATTCACGCACATGTCGGGAGTGAGGTTGAACTCCTGTAACTCGCTTGGTTCGGGTTCATAGCTTTCGACGCACTTTGGGCAAACCCGGCGGGTAAGGCGTTGCCCCATGATGGCCATTACGCTAGAGGCGACAAGAAACGGAGCGACCCCCATATCGATTAAACGTGTAATAGAAGATGGCGCATCGTTCGTGTGGAGTGTACTGAAAACCAAGTGTCCAGTGAGAGAAGCCTGAATTGCGATATCAGCCGTCTCGGGGTCACGGATTTCGCCCACCAGAATAATGTTCGGAGCCTGCCGCAGCATGGCTTTGATGACTTTGGCGAATGTTAGTCCAATCTCAGCCTTGATCTCGCACTGATTGATTCCGGGCAGGTAGTACTCAACCGGGTCCTCGGCCGTAATGATCTTTTTGTCCGGGCGATTCATTTCACCCATAGCACTGTACAAAGTGGTAGTTTTTCCACTTCCGGTTGGGCCGGTCACTAGAAAGATGCCGTTGGGGCGGCGAACCACGTTCAGGAACCGGCGGTAGTTCTCTTCGCTGAAGCCGAGGTTTCGAATCCCGACCTTAATGTTGTCGCGGTCCAGAATTCGCATAACGATCGCCTGGCCGTGCTGCGATGGGAGAATACTAACGCGAAGATCGAAGTCCTTGCCGTTGACGCGAGTCTTAATTCGTCCGTCCTGCGGGCGGCGGCGCTCGGAGATATCGATGCTTCCCATGATTTTGAATCTGGAAGTAAGGGCCGCCAGAAGTCGGCGAGGTGGGCTGTCGCGCTCAACCAGTACACCATCGATTCGATAGCGAACACGAATTCGATCAGGGAATGGCTCGATATGAATATCGCTTGCACGCATGTTCACCGCTTCAGCCACAATCAGGTTGGCGAGGCGAACGATGGGGGCATTTTCTTCGGCAGCCTGAGCCTTGTTGCTCGTGCTTTCCGTTTCGGTAAAGTCGATGGCGGTTTCGGTGAATTCGAGGAGCATGGTGTCGACCGACTCGGTTTCACTCTGCCCATAGTGCCGATTAATGGCGCTTTGGATGGCTTCCTTCGAAGCAACGACGACATCAATTTCTTTGTTGAGCACAAAGCGAAGCTTGTCGAGGACTTCGTAATCGAGGGGATTAACGACCGCGACCTTGAGCCGATCGTCCCCCATCGCCAGCGGAATAACGATGTTTTCGCGGGCGACCGATTCTGGCACCAGGCCGACGACGGTCGAGGGGATCTCGACCGCATCAAGCGAGACATATTCAAACCCGTAGGCTGCCGCTTGCCGCTGACCCAGTTCGGCGGCGGAGGTATAGCCGAGCTTGACGAGGGCTTCGTCGACCGTCACGCCTAGGTTATTGGCCAAGTCTTCCGCTTCAGCAAGCTGGTCCTTGCTGATGACGCCGTCGCGAATCAGTTTTTTCAGGTAATCATCTGCCATGGAAGTCGTTCACCCTAAGATGATTGAAAAGCTGCACGAGAAGTTGCTTGAGCTGAAGCTATCGATGGGAGATTGAAGCCGAGTGACCATTGCGAACGATATGGCGCAGTAACCACTAATTGGCAATTTTGTCTAGCGATGAGCCAGAAAAGGAACACCGGCTGGCTGCAACCAATTGCGATGGAACCTGTTGCGTCACCCAGGCGAAGAAGTCTCGACGCTCGAATGCAATGAGACCACCTGAACATTTCCTCCACCGTTGGCATTCTGTCGGTCGGCGAAGGATAAGTCAAGAATTCGTCGCCATAAGTGTTTCTGTCTATTGCGATTACGACGCGTAAACCATGTTGCGATGTCCAGTCTTTCTTCGGTCTCCATGCACAACCTGTTGCGATTTACCAACTGAACCCAGCGGTTGAATTGGGCGGACACCTAGGCATAAGTGTTTCCACGCATAGCGTGGCTGCCATCCTAAAGCAGGCATGGAAAGCTGTGACGGTTAACGAAGAGCTGCGACTGCCTACGGAAAAGAGGCCGCAAGAATTGCCGCTTGTCTCGGCGCCCCCTAACGGTCGAAAACAATCTGGGTTTCGGCTGAATTGGCTGTGTTCAGGATGAATCACCACGCGTTGCTGCTTTCCGTTCGTGCCGCGGCTTACTGCTCTCGAGGGCAATCGTCGCTTGTAGCAGAGAGACCAATGGTCTGCGTGGATTGAAAAGCTAATCGACCGCCGCAACAGGCAAGGCTGCTGACGAGAACTTCCCAGATTCACCGCGCTTGATTCGCCAGCCAGGGTCGCATCGACAATGCTGTCACAGTTTTATCGCAGCCACTATCGACACCTGCTGCTCTTTGTGGCTTGCACGATGCCCCTGTTTTGGTGGCAGGCCGAGCAACTGAAGTCGAACAATGATGTTGAGACCTGGCTACCGAAAAACACGCCTGCCCGCGAAGTGTACGAGCAGTTTAAGCGGGACTTCGGGAACGAAGATGTCCTGCTGTTGGGGTTTGAGGCAGCGACTACCAGCCCCGAGCTTATTGAAGCCGTAGCAGGTCGTATCGAACGGCTGGCTGGTATTCGGTTGTGCTATACACCCGGGCGGCTGATCTCTCAGATGGAGAATCTGGGGGTCGAACAGGCCGAGGCCAATCGGCGATTGACAGGATTGCTGGTTGGAGCAGACGGCCGAATGGCTGGAATCATCGCAGTCTTGTCAGCAGCCGGAACTCGCGACCGAGCAGGCGTTGTGCGAGATTGCCGGGCGGTCATCGACTACTGCCGAATCCCCAGCGATACGGTGGCAATCACCGGAGCACCCGTGATTGTGACCGAGTTAGATCGGCTGGGCGATCAGAAAACCAATCGACGGTTCTTTGTGATCACCGTCGCCATTTGTTTTGGTCTATTGTATTTGTCTCTACGCCATCTGGGGCTGGCCCTCAGTATTGTTGGTGCCGCGTTGTGGGGGATCTACCTGACGCAAGCTGTCATTATGGTTTGCGGTGGCGAAATGAACTTCATTCTTGGATCGTTGTCAGTCCTGGTGATGATCTTCACCCTATCAATTGCTGTTCACGTCGTCGGTTACTACACGCAAGCCCTCGACGACGGTGCGGCTGACCCGCTGGCGAGTGCAATCAAAGACTCGCTGTCCCCCTGCTTGCTCTCTACGCTAACGACACTGCTAGGGCTGATCTCGCTGAACGTTAGCAACATGGCTCCGGTGTCGCAATTTGGTTACGCCTCTGCGCTCGGCTCAGTCGTGGCGATGTTTGTTGGCCTCGGCGTCACTCCGGCTTTGCTGATGGTCTGGCCCGATGGTTGTTCGAATGGGCTGCGGCTATCACTCGGCTTTGGGGCTTGGGCCGACTTTGTCAGGTATCGGCGTGCTCCACTTTTGGGTGGATCGCTAGTACTGATGTTATGCGCTGCCGGTGGTCTAACGCTCTTGCAGTCGGACATTAATCCTGTTGAGTTCCTTCCGAAAAACAGTCCGGTCTTGACTGACCTCAAGCGAGTCGAACGAGGCTTGACGAATGTCGATTCGATCGAAGCTGTCGTCGATTTTGGCTACGGGAAACAACCCTTCCTCGAGCGACTTGAGGCGGTACGGGAAATTGAAAAACTGATCAGTAGCCAGCGTGGCGTGCGGCATGTCGTCTCGCTGGCGTCGTTCTTTCCGATTGACTTACCCAGCAGCCCCTTTGCATTGGGGAGCATGCTTTCCAAAGCCCAGGCCTCACAAGGGGCAGCGGGCCTGACAGCCCACGACCATTCGCTGTGGCGACTGAGTATTCGAGTCGAGAATTCGGTCGAGCGGCCCGCTGAAATGATTTATCGAGACTTAATGGCCACCACGCAGGGCTTGCCCATCGAATACACCGGCATGACGCCCTTGCTTGAGTGTGCCCAGGCAGAGATCTTCTCGAGCTTTTGGCAAAGCTTCACTGCTGCCTGCCTGACGATCACGCTAGTCATGATTTTAGCGCTCCGATCCATTGTGACCGGGCTGATTGCGATGGTCCCAAACATCGTTCCCATCTGGCTGATCTTTGGAGCAGTTGGCTATTGCGGCATGCCGGTCGACATTGGCATGATGATGACTGGCAGCATAGCACTTGGGATCTCGGTCGATTGCACGTTCCACTTCCTGGTTCATTACCGCCAGAGCTACCAATCTGGGCTGTCATCGGCCCAGGCGACAAAAGTGGCCCTTGAGCATTCGGGCGGACCGATGCTGACATCAACCCTGATCAGTAGCGCGGGCATGCTGGCTTTGTGCTTAAGCAGCTTCGCCCCAACTGCCCGATTCGGCTGGATGATGTCTCTGCAGATGATGGCGTCGGTGTTGGGCGAACTGGTCATCCTGCCCGCACTCTTGTGCTGTCGACCAAGCCGCCGAGCGACGATTGCGGTAAGTGAAATCGATGCCGTAGTGGAAGTCGATACGGAGACAGTTTCAGCAGTTGAGCCCCAGTCAACCGACGAACCGAATGTGCTGCCGATTAACGAGCTTGCCGGACCTGCAGTCGTTCATTCATTGGCTGGTCCCTACTTCGGCAAGGCGCGCGGGAAGCGAAAGAAGTCCCGTACCCGCGACTTGGGCGTGCTGCCGTTTCAACGCAGAGCGGGGCAGTAACGAAGCTCCGCCAGTCTCCGTAACTGCTGTTGGGGAGCAACTTGGCCAATCGCAAGCTTCGGGATCAAGACCAGCGATTGCGACATAAAGGTATCGTCGCTTCCCGTGAACAAGGGAGAGCACCTGGCGTTGCTTGAACGATGAAATCAGCTAGAGAGCAATGAGGTCGCGAGACTACTGTCCGCTACTTGTAACCAAGATTGCGTTCAATATCCCGAGCTTCCTTAGACATCAAAATCCCGTTCAGCGGATCGCGTTCATCGTCTAATTGGCGGCGTCCCCGTCCCTCTTTCCCAACAAAGCCCCATGGGTCGGGCTCTTCTTTGATGCCCCCCTCCTGATTCTTCAAGAGATCTGCATCTTTGCGGGCCTGGGAATTGGTCATCTGACAGCCGACCCACATTTGCAAACAGAGGCAAAGCAGCAAGAGGCCAGCAATTCGAGAGAAATGATTGCGATTCTTGATGCCTTGGCATGTTGCGAGCAGCTGCATGAAAGGTAGCATGGGAAGCCTTGATTCTTGTTTTCGAACGACGATCGTTAGCGAACATGGTCACCGGCGACCGGCTATGGTCTCGCAAGTTTTGCGTTTCTCGTCGAGTCGAAGTGAGTTGGGAGCATGAGGTGCAAAGCTTACCGCCAGTCGAAAAGCCGCTCGATATTCTGGTAATCGCCGCTCACCCGGACGATGCCGAGATCAGCATCGGGGGAACAATTATCTCCTGTCTTGAAAAGGGTTTGCGAGTTGGCGTCCTCGAACTGACCAGCGGCGAGCCGACTCCGCATGGTTCGCTTGAAACTCGTCAAGCCGAGACGGCGGCTGCGTCAGCTGCGATGAATTTGACGTGGCGTGGAAATTTGGACCTTCCAAATCGGCAACTTTTGCCGTCTCTGGATGCGCGGCATGCATTGGCTGGGCTCCTTCGGCTGTTGAGGCCCCAGATTATTTTGACCCACTATTGGGAGGATGCTCACCCCGACCACGTTGCTGCCTCTCAACTGACCGATGCAGCCCGGTTCTGGGCGAAGCTGTCCCGCTCAGATCTTGCGGGTGAGCCATTCCATCCGCCGCAGATCTACTATTACTGGAGCATCCATTTGCGGAATCATCCGCAGCCAGCATTCGTATTTGATGTCTCCAGGCAGTTCGAACAGAAGATGAAGGCCGTTCGCTGTTATAAAAGCCAGCTGCTAACCGGCCGCAGCACCCAGTTCCCAACGGTCCTCGATGATATCCGCGATCGTGCCCGGTACTGGGGTTGGTCGATCGGAACAAGCTATGGCGAACCCTTCGCCAGCCGAGAGACAATTGGTATTGGCGAATTCGCGGGATTGAAGGTGAAGTAGCGAGAAAGGGTGTTTGAGCAGTCAGCTGTGACAGTGATGACTGATGATGTCCTTTCACCATGGCGACATTCATCCAGTGAGAAACCAAGTCGCATGATGGATCTAGAACTTCACTCCATCTCCTTTTCATCGCTACGCTGGTAGCTGGTTCCGGAAGGTGGCCTAATTGGTTCCTGACACCTTTTCTGGTGATCGACCACTGGACGGCTGCTGAGACGCTGCCTCGATGGCCGCCATGCGTTCTTCTACTTCTGACAGCCGTCGCCTCAGCTGATCGACCGATCGTTCTGCTTGTGCACTTTGCATCAGCTTCTCGGCCAGGAGATCGTCTTTAATCAATATCTGCTGAAAGAACATCATCATCGTGGTGCAAAGGTACTTTCGCCCCATCACCGAGAGTCGTAAGTTGGAACTCCCCCATTTCCGCCCGTACCACGAAATCGGAATCTGAGCGATGTTGTAATGCCTGATCAGTGCACTCAGCGACATTTCCAATGTGATATTAAAGTGGCTCGCCTTGTAGGGGCCGCAGTTCTGAATCACGTCTGTTCGATAGGCCTTAAAGGCGTTGGTTAAGTCATTGAACCGAGTCCAGAATAAAAGCTGAACGCAGCGATTGACAATGCGATTCACGATCAGCTTAAACCAGGGATAATCCTGAACCACAGAACCCTTGATAAACCGGGAACCAAAGACACAGTCGTAGCCTTCCAGGATCTTCTTGTAGTAGGCCACAATATCCTTTGGATCGTCGGACTGATCTGCCATACATATCACAACAACATCACCAGTTACGTTGGCGATACCACTCCGAATGGCACGGCCAAAGCCTCCAGGGGCTTGCCGTTGCACCATGCGGATTCGCGGGTTCTCGATGGCTGCATCTTGAATTACCTGCCCGGTGTTATCGTGGCTGCAATCGTTAACGCAGACCAATTCGTAATCGATGCCATTTTGAAGATGTACTACTTCATGGATTTCATGAAATGTGATGGGCAGGTTCTGCTCTTCGTTATGGGCTGGAATAACAATTGAAAGCTTCACGATACGCTGGCCTTGAAGTCTCGCAGAAGTTGATGCCTTATTGCGCGAGAACATTCATGTATTGAGGATCGGTTCGAGGAGGGTGCGATACTCCCGCATCCAGGTTGCGATGTCGTTCACGATGTCGCGCATCGACATCTTCGGAGACCAACCAAACGTCTGACTGACAAGGGCTGAATTCAACTGCAGAATTCGGACGTCAACGGGATGAGTTGCCGGATCAGAATTGACTTGCAGCCTTGTGTTGCAGATCTCTTCACACAGCGAAGTCAACTCGACAAGCGATGTGGAACAGGTAGTCCCGCCGCCAGCATGAAAAACCTTTCCATCCCACAAGTCCATGTTGTTCAGTTGGCGATAAATCAAATCGGTAACGTCATCAATATGGAGAATATCCCGGACCTGTTTACCCGTCCCACCAAAGCCGCAGTATTTTAATTGATGGCCAAACAGATGCCGCGCTACCCATAGCGAGACAACGCCTTGATCGACTTTGCCCATTTGCCATGGGCCGGCAATCACTCCAAAACGGGTTGCAATAGCGGGAACACCGGCCGCGACATACTCTTGCATGAGTAGCTCTGCACACAGTTTACTCGTTCCGTAGAACGATCGCGGGCCTTCGAGCGAAAACGTTTCGTCAATCCCCGCAGTAGAGTACCCCGCAACGTCGTCTGAGGTCTGCCACACATACCTGGTTGGCATTTCTTGCCAAGGTAAGTCATTCAAACGCTTATGGGGCAGAACACGACTAGTGCTAAGCAGCATGAATGCGGCATTACGTTCGCGACATAGTTCGAGCGAATTGGCGGCGCCGCCGTAGTTCGTGTCAAGAACATACTTGGGTGATCCGTTTACTCCAGCGAGGACTGAGGGTTCTGCAGCCGCGTCGATGAGGACACCCATTGACGGAAGCTCGCGCAGATCAGACGCTGAACGAATATCGCCATGCACAAAGGAAACCCCTGCTGCCTTCAGCCGGGCGAGTTGCAGTTCGGAACCGCGGCGTTTCAGGCTATCGAATGCAATGATCTGACTACCGTGCTCCCGCTCCTTCAGGGCTATGGCCAGATTACCACCGACAAAACCGGCACCACCAGTAATAACAATCGTGCGAGTCACGGCTGCCGAGCCTCCTGCGCGACGAGAATTTGTTCGATCGTTTGTCTCAACGAGTAACGATAACTCCACTTCGGATAATGCGACTGAAATTTTCTGATGTCGCTAATGTACCAGATATGGTCACCGATTCGGGCCTCGTCAGTCACGCGATACTCCATCTTTTTGCCAACGATCTCATCGACAAGTGCAATCGCCTCAAGAATGGAGCAATTGCTATAGCGACTACCACCGACATTGTAGACCTCCCCCGGGCGGGGGTTGTGGTGGAAGCACATAAACATCTCGACCAGGTCTTCGGCGTGAAGGTTATCTCGAACCTGCTTACCTTTATGCCCCAGGATGGTATAGGTTTGACCGGCGACCGCACACTGGCAAAGATATGCCACAAAACCATGAAGCATTGCACCGGCATGACTTGGCCCAGTGAGGCACCCGCCGCGAAAACAGCCAGTCTTCAGGCCAAAATAGCGTCCATACTCTTGCACCAGCGAATCGGCAGCCAGCTTCGAAACACCAAACAACGAATGGGTAGTTTGGTCTGTTGACATGGTTTCATCGATCCCAAACGTTGCATAGGGGTGCTGGGGAGAGAGTTCGAATCGCGAATTGTGCTCAACGAGCGGGAGCAGATTTGGGGTGTCGCCATAAACCTTGTTCGTGGAGGTGAAGATGAACGTGGCAGTAGAGGCATACTGCCGAGTCGCTTCCAGCAGATTGAGCGTTCCAGTCGCATTGACCGCGAAGTCGGTGTGAGGCTGCTTAGCCGCCCAATCGTGTGAGGGCTGAGCCGCAGTATGAACCACGATTTCGATATCGCTCGAGTATTCAACAAACAGCCGCTCGACCTCCGCCTGGTTTCGAATATCGATAGCATAGTGCCGGTAGCCAGCGACCTCTGCTTCCAGCTTCCGGCGACACCACTCGGTTGAAGCGCCGGAACCAAAGAACTCGGCCCGCAGGTTGTTGTCGAGACCGACAACAGTAAAGCCAGCCCTTGCCAGACGAACCACTGCAGCGGAACCCACTAAGCCGGCTGAACCGGTAACGATCGCAATGGCCATGCTGTTGTACTTTGCTCTCAGCCTGACAGGACGTGTGAATCGAAGATCGGATTGTAGACAGACTGATAGACCACCCGCGAGTGGTTAACGCTTTTGGCCGTCATGCCATCTGACCTGGGACAATCGCACGACCCTTCAGCCAGTATTCTCTGTACTTCCTTCTGAAAACATCGACACGTGGGATAACATCAACCCAACGCATTGACGCAATGCAGATCGACAATCACAGATCAGTCGGCGGCGGAGATCAACGGAATCGCGGTAGCGTCGGGGGTTGGGTGGCGGCCGAGTAAATCGGGGAGGCTGAAGCGTTGGTAGGGTTGATCTGCGGCCGGCTTGTTGTCGAGTGAAGCGTTCGCCACCCAGAACCGACCGGTTTCTGGTT